>JAJQIE010000130.1 GCA_021199395.1 Lachnospiraceae bacterium
AATCAGGATCGCCAGGAAAAACCGGAGCGGCACAAAAGAAATACTCTCCGCCGTACACTTTGAGAAAAATGCGCTCGCAAACGCGCCAACGCACATAAAGCCCGCGTGCCCAAGGCTGAGCTCTCCGGAAATCCCAACCACCAGATTGAGTGAAAGCGCAAGGATTACATACACACAGATCGGAACCAGAAGGCCGGAAAGTAGACTCGACAGATTCCCTGAGGACTGCCACGCCTGCATAATTGCAAACGCAAGAATCACAAGCGCATAGGTGATCAGATTGCTCTGCAGATTTTTTTTCTTCATTTTTTTTACTTTTTCCATGAGCGCCGCCCTACACTTTCTCTTGAATCTGCTTACCAAACAATCCGGTAGGCTTCACCAGAAGCACAATGATCAACACGCCAAATACGATCGCGTCCGCGAGCTGAGAAGAGATATAAGCTTTTCCCAGGATCTCTATCACACCGAGAAGGATACCCCCGATCATAGCGCCCGGTATAGAACCGATACCGCCGAAAACAGCCGCCACAAAGGCTTTAATACCCGGCATGGAACCGGTATACGGGGTCAGGGAGGGATACGCGGAGCAGAGCAGAACGCCCGCGATCGCGGCAAGGCCGGAGCCGATGGCAAAGGTCAGGGCGATCGTCCCATTGACATTGATTCCCATAAGCTGCGCGGCTCCCTTATCCTCCGATACCGCACGCATTGCCTGTCCCGGCTTTGATTTGTTAATAAAGGTCGTCAGCACAATCATAATGACGACACTGCTTGCGATCGTCACCATTGTTGTCCCGGAAATCGTCAGCGCGCCGTCGGCCAGCTTCAGGCTCGGCAGATTGACTACAGACTGAAAGCTCTTAGGCGTAGAACCGAAGATAAGAAGGACAACATTCTGCAGCAGATAGCTGACGCCAATCGCCGTGATCAGCACCGCCAGAGGAGAAGCCGCCTCCAGCAGAGGCCGATACGCGACCGTCTCAATTGCAATTCCCAGCACTGTGCATACCACAACAGCTACAAGCACCGCCAGCAGCGGATTGCCGCCATAATACATCATAATCGAAAACGCGGCATAACCGCCGACCATGATTACGTCTCCATGCGCGAAATTCAGCATTTTCGCTATGCCATATACCATGGTATAGCCAAGTGCAATTATGGCATATACACTGCCGAGACTTATACCATTTATCAGATAGGAAATAAAACTCATTGGACACCTCTAACATTGATTACTGCCCGTAAAAGCAGGCAGGTGAGTCTGACCGTACCATGCGGAAGCACGCCGCATCCGATTCTGCGAAAACAGGGGGTTGCCCCCGCAACCCCCTGTTGGGCCATGTTCGATTATACCTTCGCAAATAAGGAAAGCAGATCGTTTCGGGCTTTCCCGCGGGATTACAGTCCTACGTATACGCCGTCCTCAATTACGACTGCCTTAGGACTCTTGGAAACCTCGCCCTCTGCGTCCCATGTCATTCCTGAACCAGTCAGACCATCCATCGTGATCTCCTGCATCGCCGCCTGAAGCGCGTCGCTGATCGTAGAAGCATCCGCTTCCGGAGTCAGATCTGTAGTCTCCAGAGCCGTCTTGATCGCGTACATACAGTCATAACCATCTGCAGCGAACTGGTTCGGAGTCTCGCCATAAAGATCGGTGTAGGTCGCTACGAAATTCTGAGTCAGCTCATCCTCTGCGTCCGCGGAGAACGGTGTCAGCAGCATAACGCCCTCTGCCAGAGAGGTATCAAAGCCTTCTACAGAAAGGATACCATCCATACCGTCTACGCCGAACCACATCGGGCTGTAGCCCATGGAATCCGCCTGCGTGAATACGATAGAAGCTTCATTGTAATAGAACGGAAGGAATACCAGCTCTGCGCCTGCATCCGACATTGCCTGAATCTGCGCGGAGAAATCCGTCTTGCTGTCAGAAGTAAACGCTTCGTATGCTACAATCTCGAAATCCTGATTTGCAGCCTCTGCCTGGAACGTAGCAAAAATACCGGATGAATATACATCAGAGCTGTCGTAGATAACGCCAACCTTTGTCACGTCCAGATTCTCGCCGATATACTGTGCGGAAGCAGTTCCCTGTGCCGGGTCTGTGAAGCACATACGGAATTCATTGGTGCCATAAGAAATGCAGTCCTCAGCAGATGCTGACGGAGTGATCATAAACATATTGTCGTCTGCCGCAAGCGGAGCAACCGCCAGGCAGGGAGCAGTCGTAACCGTACCGATCAGAGCCTGCATTCCCCAGTCCTTCAGGGTGTTGTACGCGTTTACGGATTTCTCAGCGTCATGTTCGTCATCCTGTGCGTTGAACTCTACCTGATAGCCATTGATGCCGCCCGCCTCATTGATCTCATCTACCGCGATCTGTACTGCATTCATAACAGCTGCGCCGTATGCGGATGCCGCGCCGGTCACCGGTCCGATCCCGCCAATCTTCCAGGTCAGATCCTCTTCCGCAGACGCTACGGATGCAAAACAGCCGGCAACCATAGCCGCACTGAGTGCTAAGCTCATTACCTTTTTAAACTTCATAATAGTACCTCCTCCTGATTTTTCATTATCCGCAGATTTTATCCATATCCCGCGCATCCATCCTCGCAGATGCCATAACTGTATGAAAAAAACTGCCCGATACAGTGAATCATACTCACTTCCACTACATTTGTCAAGAAAATTTGCTTATTTTATAAGAACATTTGTCCGCGCAGGAAAGACTTGGAAGAGAATCAAGACACGACTCCGATCCTCCGGCTTCATCCTTGCTTCATCCTTAATACGCTTTCCCCCAATATACCAGATGCTTTGCCGGCTTTCCGCAGTAAATACAGGTATCGGCAAGCGTTTCCTGCTGAAACGGTATGCAGCGGGAGGTCACGCCAATCTCTTCCTTGATCGCATCCTCGCATTCCTGGCAGCCGCACCACATCGCTTTGATAAAGCCCGGCTTTCCGTCCGCAATCTGCTTAAATTCTTCCTTTGTCACAGCGGTATAGGTGTGTGTGTCGCGATGCGCACGCGCCCGCTCCAGCATCTCCCGCTGCATGGTATCCAGCACCTCCGCGATTTTCTCCGGAAGCTCCTCAATCGCAGCTGTGATTTTCTCTCTCGTATCGCGGCGGACGATCACCGCATTTCCCGCCTCGATGTCCTTAGGGCCAAGCTCCACGCGCACCGGAATACCGCGCATCTCCTGTTCCGAAAATTTCCATCCGGGACTCTTCTCCGAATCATCCAGCTTCACGCGCAGACCGCTCTTTATCAGCGCCGCCTTTACCTCATTTGCCTTATCCAGTACGCCCTCCTGCTGCTGGCGGATCGGAATCACCATCACCTGGGTCGGAGCAATGCGCGGAGGAAGCACCAGCCCGCTGTTATCTCCATGTACCATAATAATCGCGCCGATCATACGTGTCGTCATTCCCCAGGAGGTCTGATGAACATATTTCAGCGTGTTGTCCTTATCCGCATACTGGATCTCGAAAGCCTTCGCGAATCCATCCCCGAAATTGTGGCTCGTGCCGGACTGCAGCGCTTTCCCGTCGTGCATCAGCGATTCAATCGTGTAGGTCGCCTCCGCACCCGCGAACTTTTCCTTATCCGTCTTGCGCCCGCGGATGACCGGAATCGCCAGAACCTCCTCACAGAAATCCGCGTATACATTCAGCATCTGGATCGTGCGCGCCTCGGCTTCCTCCGCCGTCGCGTGCGCCGTATGCCCCTCCTGCCACAGAAATTCTCTGGACCGCAAAAACGGACGGGTCGTTTTCTCCCAGCGCACCACAGAGCACCACTGGTTGTATACCTTTGGCAGATCCCGATAAGAATGAATATCATTTTTATAAAAATCGCAGAACAGCGTCTCCGAAGTCGGCCGTACACACATACGCTCCTGCAACGGCTCCAGACCGCCGTGCGTCACCCAAGCCACCTCCGGCGCAAACCCTTCTACGTGGTCCTTTTCTTTCTGAAGCAGACTCTCCGGAATAAACATAGGAAGATATACGTTCTCCACTCCGGTCTCTTTAAAGCGCCGATCCAGCTCCTTCTGGATATTTTCCCAGATCGCGTAGCCCGCGGGCTTGATCACCATGCAGCCCTTTACACTCGTGTAATCCGTCAGCTCCGCTTTCTTTACAACATCCGTGTACCACTGGGCAAAATCCTCCTCCATCGAGGTGATCGACTCCACCAGCTTCTTTTCTTTCGCCATAATATTTCCCTCCTGTGAAAACCTGCGTCAATTCTAAAGAAAAGAAGCCGGTTTGTCAACAGTTATTGAAAAACCGCCCTTATTTTTCTTGCACACTTTTTCGCTCTGTGCTACACTAATTAATCGACATCTTTTACTGTAAAAGCGTCCTCAATGGACAGACTCGTGACATGCTTGCATGTCTAAGAGGCTGTACATTAGAGAACCAAACCGGTATGAGCAAGTAGCCATTTTTCGAAGAAAAATGTGCGGATTGTGAATACCGGTGGTGATTGCGAGGCGCTGAACGTCCAGTGGACGTTCGCTTAGCGCCGACCGAAGCGGAGCGTAGATTCCGAAGGAACGAAGCAATCAGCTTTTACATGTAGTGGTGCTCGCATCAGCGAGCATGGGGATTTACTGTAATTGTAATTCAAAAGGGGAACCGCTGCTGTGATAGCTTACCACCGCGCGGCTCCGCATACGAGGAGAAAAGTTATGACAAAAATTTGCTGCCTGAATCCTATCTCGAAGATGGGGACGAACAACCTTACCAGTGATTATGAGCTGACACAGAATCTCAATGAGGCGGACGCAGTGCTGGTGCGCAGCGCGGATATGCACTCGCTTGAGCTTCCGGAAAGTCTGGTCGCGATTGCCCGCGCCGGCGCCGGGGTGAACAACATCCCGCTGGATCGCTGCACCGAGCAGGGCATTGTGGTCTTCAACACGCCCGGCGCGAATGCGAATGGCGTGAAAGAGCTGGTGCTCGCCGGTATGCTGCTTGCCGCCAGAGATATTGACGGCGGGATCCGGTGGGTGGAAGAGAACCGTGAGGATGAAGCCATCGCAAAGGATATGGAAAAAAGTAAAAAAAGCTTTGCCGGTACCGAACTGAAGGGAAAAACGCTCGGCGTGATCGGCCTGGGCGCTATCGGGATCGAGGTGGCGAACGCCGCGGACGCGCTTGGCATGCACGTCATCGGCTATGACCCGTACCTTTCGGTGAGCGGCGCGCTTCGTCTGTCCCGTCAGGTAAAGATTGTGGAGACGCCCGGCGCGATTTACGCAAACTGCGACTACATCACCCTGCATGTCCCGCTTCTGGACGACACGCGCGGTATGATCAATAAGGAATCCATCAGCATGATGCGCGACGGCACGGTCATCCTGAACTATGCCCGCGATCTGCTGGTCAATGACGACGATATGGCCGAGGGGCTTGCCTCCGGACGCATCCGCCGCTACATGACAGATTTCCCGAATCCAAAGACCTGCCATATGAAAAATGTCATCGCCACCCCGCATCTGGGCGCATCCACCGCAGAGTCCGAGGACAACTGTGCTGTCATGGCAGTCGATGAGCTGCGAGACTATATCGAAACCGGACGCATCCGCAACTCTGTCAACTATCCGAGCTGCTCCCTGCTGCCTGAAAAATGCGCCTGCCGCATCTGCATCATGAACGTGAACCGCCCGAATATGATCGTGAGCGTATCCTCCCTGCTCTCGCGGGAAGGCATCAATATCCCAAACATGGCAAACAAAAGCCGCGGCGACGCTGCCTATACGCTGATCGACTGCGACACCCTCCCGGACGAAGCCGTGATTGACAAAATCCGCGCGATCGACGGAGTAAAGAAAGTGCGCGTCATTTATTACTAAGCGTTCCGACCAGACAGTCAAAATCTACTCCGTGGTATTTTTCCAACGCAAACGGACAGAGAAGTATTTTTCTTCTCTGTCCGTTTAGTGCGGATACACCCTACGTCAGAAGCGCCGCATACGCCTCGCGCTTCGAGATTCCCCGGTCTTTCGCCGCCTGCTTGAGCGCGTCCTTGCGATTCATCCCCTGCGCCTCATACATGGCGACGTGCTCCGGGATACTCAGCTCCCGCCACTGCATCTGTTCCTCCAGCTCCATCTCCCGGCGGCTGCGCCCTTCCATCACAATCACGCACTCGCCGCGCGGCTCGTTTTCGCGGTACCAGGCAAGCGCGCCCTCCAGCGTGGTCGCAAAGACTGTCTCATGTTTTTTCGTCAGCTCCCTGCAGACCGTCGCCCGCCTGTCCCCAAGCGCGTGATACAGCTCCTCCAGCGTGCGGACAAGGCGGTGCGGAGCTTCATAGAGGATCACCGTGCGGGTCTCCGTTTTCAATTCTTCGAGGATCCGCTGCCGTTCTTTTTTCTCCGGCGGAAGAAAAGCCTCAAAGCAGAACCTGCGCGTCGGCAGTCCGGATACAGTCAGAGCCGTCACACAGGCGCACGCGCCCGGCAGAGAAGTGACTTCTATACCGGCCTCCATGCAAAGCCGCACCAGATCCTCGCCCGGATCGGAAATCCCCGGCGTCCCGGCGTCCGTAATCAGGGCGATATTACTCCCCGCCTGCATTTTTTCGATAAGGACATGCGCCTTTTCAATGCGGTTGTATTCGTGATAGCTTGTCATCGGCGTATGAATATCAAAGTGATTTAAAAGCCGGATGCTGCCCCTGGTGTCCTCCGCGGCAATCAGATCGACCTCCCTGAGCGTGCGCAGGACGCGCATCGTGATATCCTCCAGATTGCCGATCGGGGTGGCGCAAAGGTAGAGACGTCCCGGTCGCAGCGCCGCCCCTTTTTCACCGGATTCATGCGGAGGTTCGCCCACAGTTCTCCGCACAGATGTTTCTCTGATCTGGTTTGCTTCCATCATCTGCACAAAATCCCCTACTACTCAATAAATGGTTTCATCAAACAGTTTCATTAGACGGATTCATCGGACAGATTCTCCCGATTCCGGGTTCAGCGCAGCCTCTGGACTTCACGAAATCAGGTACGGCCGCAGAAAAAATAACGGTATTTTCCCGCCTGATACCGCAGCGCCTCCTCCACCCGTTTTCTTTCGTCAGCCGAATAGCCTGTCTCTCTTTCATTTCCGTTCACAGGGTATAATGAAAAAATATCCATCACTTCCGTCGCGGGAAAATCAAACTCAAGGTATGAGCCGTACAGACCATTCGCCGCATCCATCTGGTCATCAAAGTCCCTGGAAAAAGGCTTTGCGGCGATCCTCTCCCTGCATTCCGGAAAACTCATCCCCAAAGGATACGACTCTCTGGTATCCGAAAAAAGCGACAATCCCATATCGTAAAACGGACAAAGGCGATACTCCTTTTCCCGGACGTCATACAAAACCGCAATATTATTTGTATGCCGGTCTTCATTCAGAAAAAAAGCGTCTATTTCCAGCATTTTTGCGAGATAAACCCCGAATTCCGTAATTCCGGTCACATTGCGCACCAGTTCTTCCGTATAGAGAATACGCTGTTTTACATCCGCAATCCTGGACAGCTCCCGCGCAAGGCCAAATCCGGTGTATATGCGCGACAAACGTTCCAATGGTATCAGTTCCTCTGTCTCCCCGCGAAAATTCCTGCTCCGGCAGCCGCGGTATTCTTTTTCTTTATACCGGATCATAACCGGTTCATATTCCACAAAGTCCTGAATCGTAGAATGTCGCAGGAGACGCGAAACAACCGTCTCAGCCAGACTTTCAAACCCAAACGCGTCCGCCTTATACCACCAGCCATCCTGAAGCCACTTTAACTGATTCCCTTTGGAAGAATGACCGATCCCGGTCTGTACTGTTTCTTCATAGATTTCAATTCTCTGCATCGCAACCCTCGCATCACCGTCTATTCCAAAATTCCTTCCATCCGTGTCATTCCGCCATCCCATCCGGACAATAATACGTAATCTGAAGCCACTGCTGATCCTCCGCCATCCGCCCCTTTGTCTTTTCCACTATAGACAATGGATCATAAAAATCCAGGCCAGTATCCTCAAGCACCAGATGTATCTGGTCCCTGCTTTCCGGAAAACAGCGGCTCTCAAGAAAGTCCTCAAAATCATCCCACCCCGGTTTTTCTTTCATTCCAAACGCCCGGTGAATCACATCCATCGTCTGGTTTTTTATCGCAATCTTCTGTCCCCTAAAATCAACCAGAAGAACCGTACACAGCTCAGCCCCGCACATAAAGTCCATGCGCATGATATATTCCCGCAGTGAGATACCCCCAAAATCGCGGTTTCTCTTTTGCCAGCTCCGAAATGTCCTGCAGACGGACGCGTCTTCCTCATATGAATTCAAATAGCCGGACAGAGTCTGCCTGGAAACGCCATATTCCTTAGCCAGAGCAGTGACAGTCTTCCCCTCCGCGCGAGATTGCTTTATCAGGGAGAGCTGTTCTTCTGAAAGAATTCGCCTGCGTCCCGCGCCGCGGGCATTTTTGTAAGTCTGGACTGCATGCATATAAGAACTCCTTTCCAATCCCTGCTGCGGTAAGTTCATCTCCGATTTTATAGTGCCGGCAAAGATAATTTGTCGTTTACAGTAACTATACGACACAGTTCCGAAAATGTCAATAAATTAATTATTTGACATTTTCTTTGCCAGATCCTGACAGGCTTCCCTGAGTTCCTCCCTGAGCGCTGCTTTCTCTTTTGAAACCGCGTACTCGTAAAATCGGATCCACCTGTCTTCCCCTTCTTCATTCTGTGCGCGTCCGACCGCCAGTTTTTCCATAATCTCATCACCGGATAATAGCGCAAACAAACTCGGCGCTATGTCCGCGCTGTAAACCAGCTTCACGTAATCCAGCACTTTCCTCCGACTGGTTTCCGTCATTCCCTGCATCATGGATACGGTTGCTTCAATGGCACTCATAAGAAAGCCTCCTCTCATTGCATCCATTTCATTATAATAAGGATACCACAAAGCCAACCTTCAGGCAATGTCTGTTTCGAGAGCTTTTCATCCAAAAATAATAGCATTTTCAGAGGATATGAGGTAAAATGAAAAAAATATCTGAATCAGCAACAATCCTGTATCATCAATCAAGGAGGATAATATGAAGCAGAGTGGATATATGAAAAAGCTTTTGAGCGTCCTGCTCGTCATCGCTATCGTGTCGGCAATGCAGCCACAGGCCGTGCTGACGCCCCGGATCGCCAGCGCGTCCGCAGAGGTCGGCGGGGAAGCGGATGCGGACAAAACCGAAACCGTGGATGAAATGGCGGTCGAGGCACAGACCGCCGTTCAGGAAGCGGACGAGCCACAAACCACCGATGAAGAAACAGACAAGACGCAAGCCGCGGGCGAACCTGCGACTGAAGCTGTGACTGAACCGCAGACCTCCGCTCAGGAAGCGACAGAGGCAGAAGCAGCTGGCGCGCCTGAGCCTGAGCCTGAACCCTCAGCTCATGCCTAGGACGAGGCGGACTCTGTCAG
>JAJQIE010000289.1 GCA_021199395.1 Lachnospiraceae bacterium
GGGGTAGGTTCGCAGCTGCTTTTCAGGGTAAATATAAATCATTCTGCCGCAGGAAGAATCCGTACAGGGATGATCGCACTGGCATTGCCTGTGATACTTGCCAGTAGATTCGTCTTTTATCCATTTCATTTTGGGGCAGACAAATTTATAACGGCTCAGGCCATTTTCCCTCGTAGCTTTCCCTTCATATTTCATAGGAAGCTGTGGGTCATTGGGACAGCATGGGATACCATCGTCATTGATTGTGTAATCCGGGTTTTCAAGGCCAGCCCTGGCATTGAGTGGGATAAAGGCTTTTTCAAAGTGGATGCCATTTCCGTTTTCATCCGTGCCGAATGTGTCACCGGAAAGAAGTTCCTTATAAAGCTTCGCAGAGTCAAAAGCGGCGTCACCCAGAAATGCTTTGGGCTTCAGGAGTGGATGGGCCTCAAAAAGTTCTTTGAGAGTAGGGATTAGCAATCTTGCATCATGCACTGATTTATCCTCATCCGGCGAATTAGATTTTTTCCCAAGCTGGATTTCCGGATGCTTATCGAAGAAATCCTTATTATAGAAATCAACATGGCGGATGATACCGAGGCCGTTTGTAACGATACCGATTTTGTATGCATAGCAAAAATGGCCGTCAATGTAAAGCTGTTTGATTTCAGGATTAGAAGCTGCGTGGGCAGGCATGGAGCCATAAGCAGCTTTGTAAGGGTCATAATCAGCGCCAAGGTTGTTGCTTTTCGCCCAGGCTTTGAGTTGTTTGATAATGCGGTTGGCATATTTGGGGTTGTTTTCCTTAACCCAGGCTTCAATACCGGAGGAATCGAAGATAGTCATCGAAGCTTTTTCTGGATCGATCTTCTGGCAGATTGGCTCGGTAATATCAACGAGACGTTCAAAAACAGCCTGGATATCATCAAGGAAATCCTGTTTAAACCGGGTGATCTTAGAGGCATCGGGAACCCTATCAAAGCCGCAGAATTCCCGCAAGTGTCTGGAATAATGAAGGAAGACCAGCAGGAGGGAATCTGTGGGGATGGAAAAAAGGCGCTGGATAATCAGAGCCCAAAGCATGGCATTCAAAGGATATTTACGGTTTCTGCCGGTGGATGCATAGTAATTCCTGTAAAAAGAAGCCGGGATAATTTCATCAAGGTCAATATGGTTTTCAAGAAGTGACAGAAACTGAGGCTTGTCGGATTCAAAAATTTCTCGACAATCTTCAAAAATATCTGCCAAAGTGAGTTGTTTATGTGTTATCATATAGATGCATCTCCTTTTTGGTGGATTGGCTGATAGTTTTTGGATGACTCTATTATACCATAAACCATTGAGGAGATGTTTTATTTTGTAGCAAAAAGAATCCCGTATTTATGCGGGTTCTGGCGTTTCGCAAACGCCTAATAATTAAACAACACAGGGAGGATGAACATATGAGCGGCATCCGGCTTTATCGAAAAAGAATCATTCCGGAAGAATGTCTTTTACTGGACGATGACATTATTCTGCACGCCGACAATGAAGTCATCATCACGAAATGGCATACCCTTCATCCTAAAAAAACGCTGCACCACGGCTATTCCTGCTATTTTATGGAGCGCGGCTACAAGGTCAGCAAATTTTATGACCACGATAGCAGGCTGATCAGCTGGTACTGCGATATCATTGAGTATGAATACAACGAGACGGAAAACAGCTATGTTTTCACCGATCTGCTTGTAGATGTGATCGTCTATCCGGACGGCTTCGTCCGGGTCGTAGATCTGGACGAGCTGGCGGACGCCGTCCGCGATCATCTGCTCACTCCCGAACAGATGCAGCGCGCGCTGCGCAGGACAGACAAGCTGCTTTCGGTAATCTATAAGGGCGCTTTCGATAAGCTTCAGAAATACATCGAAGACGCAGAGGCTGACTGTGTCAGCCGACAGACTGTATCATAAGAATCTGTATATTCTGCGTTACCATTTACGGCGAGCCTGACAAATCTGATTTTTTGTAAACTTTTTATTGCCGAAAAACACGGCAGATGGTACAATATGGGAAAATGAGGGCGGAATCATCAAAATGAAAGGGTTAAAGTTATGAAAAGAATGATGAAAAAACTTACCGGAATCGTCATTGCGCTCACAATGCTTTTCAGCGCGATCCCGGCGTCAGCGGCTATCTCTGTTGAATCGGATCAGGTTCTCTACATGACCAGCACCAGCAGTTCCACAACATCCTATGCCAGCATTTATGTAAGCGGCCTGTCTTCCTCGCAGAAGATCACACAGTCTTCCGTAAAAAGCAGCAAGACCTCTGTAGCGTCTGTCTATTCTCTTGACCGCTACGCATCAAGCAGCAACTACTATTACTATGAATCAAAAACCAGCTCCTCCTCCAGCGGCACAAGCTCCTCCATTGGCCTGAAGCTTAAAAAGGCGGGTACCGCTACGATTTCCTTTAAGATCGGGAGCAAGACCTACAAGTCAAAGATTACTGTAAAGAGCTATACCAATCCGGTAAAATCCATCACCATCAGCGGTGTAAACAGCAGCAAAACCTTTGCAAGCAAGACGAAATCATCGAATTCCGTATCCGGTCTGACGCTTTCAAAGACCACCAAGAACGCCAAGATCAGCGTTACCGCTAAGAGCGGCTGGAAGGTTCGTTACATCAGCCTTTATAATTCCGATACAGGCGAAAACTATTCCTACAGCAATTACAGTAACCCAAAGACCAGCGCCTCAATGAATCTCGGAACTCTGACAAAAGGAAAATCTTATTCTGTTTACGTGACCTTTGTTAATACCTCGAATGGCGCTTCGCTTTCTACAAGCTACACATTCTCATAAGTATTTCAGCAATGCACCTGTCAATGCTGCTCTCATTTTCGTAAAAACACGCGCCCCTGCGATTCAGCAGGGGCGGTTTTTTATGCGCAGAGCCGTGCAGGGAATTTTGCGGCTAAAGCCGCACCCGGCGAGGGCTAAAGAGCGCCACTGGCGCTCAGCAACGGTGCAGCAAAGTGTGCAGCTTAGCTACCCACGCGCGGCATACTCACGGATCACATTCAGCGCCGGGAGCGTTCTCCCTTCATAATCAAACAGCGCCTGATTCGCCCATTCATTTCCGTAAGGCCCAGGCTCCTGAATGTACTCACAGGAGGCCGCGTTCGCCCAGCCGACCCCTGGCACCGGAATCCATGCCGGCTCCCAGTAAATAAGTCCTCTTCCTAATCCGTCCGGTACCTCCCGAACCACTTCGAGCACATCTCTCATGAAATCCGCCTGTCCCTGCGGGGTCATCGGATACGATATCATGGCGACATGCTCCGGTTTCGTCGCCATTCCTTTGCGTTCATCAAGGGCAAGACGCTCATAAGAAGCGTAATCCTTCATCGTAAATCCCATTGAAACCTCCGCCACGACCAGTTTTTTCCCATAACGAAGCGCAATGTCATTCATATTGTCGCGCAGGCCGTCCAGCGTGCCATGCCAGAACGGATAATAAGACAGGCCAATATACTCAAAATCTGCCCCGCCATTCGCGAAATAATGATCGAACCAGGTACGGTAAAGCCGGTTATTGCCGCCGTTGTCGAGATGGAGCATGACGGGAATCCTCTTTTCCACATCCCGGACCGCACGGATACCGGCGCTCACAAATGCTGCTACATTTTTATAAGCTTTCTCCGTCGCTTCCATCAGCAGTCCGTCTGGCCACAGCAGACCGTTTGACAGCTCGTTGCCGACCGCCACCATCCGCGGCAGAAGCTCCTCCCGGCGGCAGCGCTCCAGCGTTTCAAATGTAAAATCATACACTGCCCGCTCCAGCTCCTCTGCGCTCATCCCGCGCCACGCCTTCGGCACCCGCTGTTTTCCCGGATCCGCCCAGAAATCGCTGTAATGAAAGTCCAGCAGCCAGCCGATCCCCAGCTTTTTCGCCCGCTTTGCGAGCGCAAGCACCGTCTCAATATCACAGCCGCCCGCGCCATAAGAATTTCCCTTATCGTCAAACGGGTCATTCCAGAGGCGCAGCCGCACCAGATTCATGCCATACCCTTTCAGGATCTCCATCGCATCCCCCGGCGTCCCACGATCATAAAATTTACCGCCATTTTCCTCTACCGCGAGCAGGGTAGACAGATCCATTCCGATTATCCATTCGTCCATAATGATTTTCTCCCAGATATTATACTCATGCCTCACCAAATCCCGTTTATCCGTAATATCCGATCCTGTATCAGCTTTTATTTACTCCCTCGCCAGGGAGTCTGAGAAATTCTGCCGGAATACTTCCTGGAGAGAGTCCGCAAAATCAGGCTTATTTAGTACGGGGAAATCAGTTTCGCAAAGCCTTATTTCTCTTTTCATCAGTATACTAAAATCGAACGATTCGATCAACAAGCTCGAACAGTTTGTAATCGAGCATTTTCTTACGTCTTCATTTCGATTTTATTCCGAACTGTTAATTATAGTAAACGATGCAGGTCGTTTTACTTTCCGTTGACACCATTACCCCCGATGCTAAAATATCTCTAATGAGGACTGCGCTTTATCCGGGCTTTCCATAATAGAAAAGTGTACCGTCAGTCCTCCGAAAAGTCCTCGAAGTCTTTCTCCTCAAAGCGGCGCATCATCGCGCCGTAACGGAATCGCGCCATCTGATTCTTTTCCAGAACATCCGCCTCGCTGCCGCGATACTGACAGCGGATACAGTAATACTCT
Source organism: Lachnospiraceae bacterium (assembly GCA_021199395.1). Lineage (GTDB taxonomy): Bacteria > Bacillota > Clostridia > Lachnospirales > Lachnospiraceae > Choladousia. Next base: position 4,698 of record JAJQIE010000289.1, read on the forward strand.
TCCTTTTCCTTATCATAAAACATATCGAGATCCAGATCACGCATAAAGCATGACGGACAGCGATAATTTAATTTGCCTTTTCCAGATTGAGCCATGTCGTGAAGACCTCCTTCTCACATAATTTTCCGGTGTAGCCGATCGTAAACATCGGGCTAAACGCATAGCCCTCTTTGACGTAGCCTGCCTTGTCCCGACCCTCGCAGGTCATAGACACCACAGTCTCAATCGGCGGCACGATACAGGTCACGCGGTCCGCGCCCGCCAGGGAGGCCTCCCGGCACCTGTATTCATACGGGATCTCAATTTTTTTGCCCTCGGTACCGCCATTGCAGCCTGCGTCTTTTTCTGCATCAGTTCCTTCCCCGGCGGAAGCGTTCGCCCCTCTTTCCGCGATCAGCGTCAGGCTGGACATATCTTCCGTATATTCCGTCGTACCATAGCAACCCACCATATATTCATTAATCGTAATATCCGCCGCGCTTTTTGACGAGGGAACCTCAGATGTGATTTCCAGCACCTTCCGGTCGATCCGAATGCTGCCCGTACCCTCCGTAAAGGTCATCACGGTCTGAAGCTTTACGGTCAGGTCAGAAAATTCAATGTCCACCGGATCCAGCGTCAGGATGCGATTTTTCGCTGTTTTTTTCTCGCCGGATTCCGCTGCGGCATTTTTCAGGCCTGCTGCGTCTGCCTCGTTTTCATCGGAAATGGCTTCCTCCGAAAAATGCGCTTTTGTACGGCAAAGGCAGAGATCGACCTCCTCCCCGTTGTGACAGATCTTCGCGCTGCGAACCGTGCCCTCACCGGCATAGTGTGTGAAATACCCGGCGCGGTATTTTTCCTGAATCAGAAACGGGTAGCTGGCATCCTGAATATGCGGCGTGCCGATGCCGACCGGCCAGTTCAGCTTCGCGACATACGGGCGCAGATCCACGATCGCACCGCCCTGATCCATATTTACACCCGCGCGCATGTATGGATCGCAGTACCAGAACACCTGCTTTTTACTCCCGTACAGGATATCTCTCCAGAGGGCACATTCCGGCTCTGTATAGGACTTTTTCGCGCGATAGTAGTCCGCGAACTCGCTCATTGTCATATCAATGAGACAGCCCTCCTTTTTCAGCCTGCCATAATAAGCGCACCCGTCCTCATAGGACTTCAGAAGCAGCTCATACGGTGCTTCCCAGCGTCCCATCTTGTTCATCCAGCCCGGTCCTACAAACATCATATTATAAGAATAGCCGTTGTTGAACCTCGCCTGATAACGATACTGGTCGATCAGATTGTAAAGATACGGATACTCCCAGGTATCGGTGTCATAGATCATGCCGCGCAGCACATTCTGCGGATGCGTGCCAAAGTTCGAGCCATTGCCGTCATAGCACGCGATCAGATCGCGGCTCAGATGCGGAATCGCCACAATGCCGGAGTCCTCCGCTTCGTTCGCCGCTGGTGCGTGCGTGTTCTGTCTGGACGGAATCCACGGCGCCCAGGGTCCTCCATCCATAAACGTGTACCAGCTATTGTTACAGGTATGGTAAGCCTTAGGCCCTTCCTCCCAGCAGGTCGCCACCGCGCATTTGACGGAGGGATATTTTTCTTTTATGTAATTGATCAGCTCCGCGTCCATATAATAGGAGCCGGTCGATTCCGGGTAAAAGCCAAAGCACTCATAAAATTTCCCGAACACGTCCTGTACGATCGCCTTTTTATCCTCCATTGAGAACATCCAGATACAGAAATCCTTTGTCTTATATTTCTCGCGGAACTCCTTACACGGCAATCCAAGCAGCGTCAGTCCGATCTCATCCCCGTATTTCTCGTGATGCTCCTTTGCGAGCGCCACAGCCTCATCGTTGAAAAGGCTGGCATAGGTCATCTCGATCGTCGTTTTCAGACCATTTTTATGCGCACATTCCTGCTGCGTCTTAAAAATGTCAAGGCTCTCTGTCAGCAGAGCCTTGCGCCCGATATCCTCCGCCTGTCCATGACCAGTTACCTTTTCGGCATACTCCGGCACCATCTCCGGGCGGTGAATAATATTTACAACAAACTTATCCATAGTTTCCCCTTTCCTCTGAAAATGAAGTAAAAACAAAACAGCATCCGCCGCTTTTGCTATCTCAAAACCGGTCGCGCAGCCTGCGGCTGCCAGCGCCTGTCCCTGATGGGCAGAAAAAGAACCGGCACAGGCATTTCAGCCCGCCGCCGGCTCTTTTCAGGCTTCGCCAGGCAACAGCAAACGAATCGGTAATGCGGCCAGAGAGCCGCAGATTCCGTCACCCATAAGACTGCAGCACAGCCATCAGCCCTTCACCGCGCCTCCGGTCACACCTTCTACATAATACTTCTGCAGACACATGAACAGAATCGTCACCGGTATGGCAACCAGCACGCCGCCCGCGCAGAATCTCGTATAATAGCCCTGGTAGTCGTTCGTCCATACCCATCTGGTCAGAGCGACCGCCACGTTGTAGGAATCACTGTAGCCAAACGCCACATAGGAAGCCATCACATAATCGCACCACGGAGCCATGAACGCAGTCAGCGCGGTATAAATGATAATCGGCTTCGTCAGCGGCATGATGATCGTCGTCATGATTCTCGCATTTGAAGCGCCGTCGATGCGCGCCGCCTCATCCAATGCCTTAGGGATGGTGTCAAAATATCCCTTGCACACATAGTAGCCCATGCCGGAGCTCGCGCATGTCACAAGAATCAATCCGGGAATCGCGCCCGCCTGCGTCAGCCCCATCTGCTTTAACAGGAAGTACAGGCAGATCATGGTCAGGAAGCCGGGGAACATACCCAGAATCAGCCAGAGCTGCATCAAAAATGTCCTGCCCGCAAAGCGCGATCTCGAAAGCGCATAAGCCACGGCTACGATCATAATCGTATTCAGGATTGCCACGAAAACAGCAATGATTAATGTATTCAGATACCATTTCGGAAAGGAGCTCTCCGAACCGAACAGCCACGTATAATTGTCCAGGGAGAATTCCTTAGGCACCAGATAAGCCACCATACCGCCGTACTCTGTCGCGTAGGAGCGGAAGCTCTGGAGTACGAGCCCTACAAAGGGAAACAGCCAGACAATGCTGATGAGAATCAGGACAATATAGATAATCGTATTTATGGTCCTGTCATGCCCGCTTTTTGATCTCAGTTTTTTCTCATTCATTATTGGAATCCCTCCTCATCTCTCACAGACGGCAGGATCCGATATACAACCAGAGAAATGACTGCCGTTACCACAAATACCATGATACCGATAACCGCTGCCATACGGTAGTTCGTATCATTCACAGTCAGCTTGTACAGCCAGGTGATCAGCAGGTCTGTATAGCCTGCACCGCCTGACAGGTTCATCGAGGTCGGATTGCCCTGTGTCAGCAGGTAGATTACATTGAAGTTGTTCAGGTTCCCGGTGAAAGAGGTCAGCAGATACGGCCCCAGCACAAACAGCATATACGGAAGCGTAATCTTCCGAAACATCTGCCATGCGTTCGCCCCGTCGATCCTGGCGCTCTCATAGAGATCCTCCGGAATATTCATCAGAATACCGGTCGTCATCAGCATCATGTACGGAATACCGATCCAGACATTGATCAAAATGATCAGAACACGCGAATACATTGCATTCGACCAGAACGGAATGTAGGTCTTAATAACCCCCAGATTCAGCAGCCATGTATTTATCAGACCGTCGTTGGCAAACATCTTATACATGTACAGCAGTGACACAAACTGCGGAACCGCGATGGTGACTACGAGGATCGTTCTCCAGAGCTTTTTGAACTTAATCCCCTTTTTGTTGATCATGATCGCCACGCCCAGTCCAAGGAAAAAGTTCAGAAACGTCGCAAAAAACGCCCAGACAAGCGTCCAGCCCAATACCGTGACAAAGGTAGAACCGAACCCGGAAGTACCCATCGAAAACAGATTCTTAAAGTTTTCCAGGCCTACCCAGGTAAACAGGTTCGTCGGAGACTGATGGTTTGCGTCATAATTGGTAAAGGCTACGCAGACCATGAAGATAATCGGCAGAATCACAAACACAAACACGCCCACATTCGGTATCGCGAGCAGTGTCGCGCTGAAATGCTCATTCAAAAGCGACTTCAGATCCTGCATTGAGGTCGGAAGCGCTCTCCCCTCTTTCTGGAAGAGCTGAATCTGCCTCTGTTGTCCGATATTCATTCTCCAGACAAAAATAAAAGCAAGTATCACAAAAATCGTCAGGATGCCAAACAGCAGAATCATAAAGCTGTTGTCTCCATATACCGTAACCGGAACGATGCCGCTCTTATCGGTATAAGACTCTACCGTGCCTAACGTGGGAAGCTTGGAGACATATGCGGCTCCAAACGATACCATATAATAGATAAATAAAATCTCCAGCGCCAGAAACAGGATTCCACGCAAAAACTGCTTATGTACAAGCTGGCCGAATCCCATAACCACAAACGAAAGCTTCGCAGTCCAGTCTCCCTCCCTGAAGGTCGTACCGATCTCTGAGATATTCCTGCCAAGCCTGGAAAACCCGCTGCCGATGCTGGAAGAAAGCCCTTTTTTCTCACTCATAGCGGCTTTCACCCTCCCTTTTCTTCAAAACTTCCTGCCTTAGTATCATTATGATGCAGAGCAAAAGTATTGTATCATATGATGATGCCAGGGTCGAAAGTCAGGAATCGAGCGCTTGCGCTCAGATTCAT
>JAJQIE010000104.1 GCA_021199395.1 Lachnospiraceae bacterium
TACGGAAACCAGCTCGCCGACTCTCTCCGCAGCCGCAGCTCCCGCATCCGTAGCAGCCTTCACCGCTCCGACATCGCCTCTTACCATAACGGTTACCAGTCCGCCGCCGACATGTACCTTGCCGATCAGCGTAACATTAGCAGCCTTTACCATCGCATCTGCTGCCTCTACGGAAGCAACCAGTCCTTTTGTCTCAATCATTCCAAGTGCCTGTACTACTGCCATGATAATTCTCCTTTCTATGCTCACAGCGTCTTCTGCGTCGCTGCCGCGCCCTTTTGTGCTCACGACATCCTTTTTTTGCAAAGAATCCTTCCATGCTCACAGGTGCTCAGCTTTACAATGACGCCCTTCTCTCTGCGCTTACAGCGCTTTCAGCTTCGCGATAACGCTTCTCACGATTGCATCAATGTCTACGCTCGACAGATCCGGAGGATTGTCCACGCCATCAATGCATCCGGCAATCTCTTCCCGGATCTCTTCCATTTCTTTCTGTCCATACGCCACGTATCTCAGGTTCAGAAGCTGCATCGGTCCGACGTTTTCGCTCGTCGCGCTTCCTCCGACCGCGCCGCAGCCAAGAGTCAGCGACGGCTGCAGATTTGTGGTAGCGCCGATTCCGCCGAGCGCGCTCGGTGAATTTACTACGATACGGGAAGCCGGTACCCGCTTTGCAAAGTAATCGACCATTTTATCGTCCTTTGTATGTATGGAAAACGTATGCCCCGCTCCTTCATAGCAGAGAATCTCGCATACCTTATCACACACATCGACATAGTCGCTTCCCGTGTAAAAGCCCATGATCGGTCCCAGCTTTTCATTGGAATACGGATGACCGCGGCCGACTCCGTTTTCCTTCGCAATCAGCACCTTTGCGTCCTTCGGCACCTTATCCAGATGCGCCAGCTCCGCGATAACCGCGACGCTCTTTCCGACGATCTCTGGATTCATCGTTCCATTCGCGCGTAGGATAAATCTGCCGAGCTTTTCTCTCTCCTCTTCATCCAGGAAATACGCGCCCTGTCTGGTAAACTCCTCCTGCACTGCGTCGACCATATCCTCATCGCAGATGATGGACTGCTCGGACGCGCAGATGGTGCCATTGTCAAAGGTTTCCGAGTCAAGGATTCTCTTCACCGCCAGCGGAAGATCACAGCTCTTCTCCAGATAGGCCGGACCGTTCCCTGGTCCCACGCCGATCGCGGGCGTCCCGGAAGAATATGCCGCGCGCACCATAGCGGAGCCGCCTGTCGCAAGGATCAGGGCGATATCTCTGTGGTGCATCAGCGTATTTGTCGCTTCCATCGTCGGAATACTGATGCAGGAAACGAGATTTTCATTCGCGCCTGCCTCCGCAACCGCCTGCCGTATCACCTTTACCGCCTCCATAATACTGCGAAGCGCAGTCGGATGCGGGGAAAAGATGATCGCGTTCCCGGATTTGATCGCGATCTCAGCCTTGTAGAACGCGGTGGACGTAGGGTTCGTGGACGGAATCAGACCCGCGATCACGCCGACCGGAACCGCGATCACGCGGATTCCCTTCTCATCGTCGCGGCTCAGCTCACCGATCGTCTTCATATCTTTGATATGCTCATAGACGCCGCGGCTTGCAAAGACATTTTTTACCGTCTTGTCCTCAACCTTGCCAAACCCGGTATCCTCCTGTGCCATCCTCGCCAGCCGCTGTGCGTTGCGCACACCGGCGTCCGCAATGCACCGGACGATATGATCCACCTGAGCCTGATCCAGCCTGGCCAGCTCTCTCTGGGCTTCCTTCGCGGAATCCACCAGCTCCCTGACCTCCTGTACAGACATCAAATCTTTATCAATCAGTTTCATATGGCAATTCTCCTAACTCTCTCACTCCAGAGGAATTCCCTTTCTGCCGCAGAAGTCCATGATCTTATCAAGCAGCTCATCCTTTTTGGCGAACCGGATATCCCTCCTGGTCATGTTATCTATATCCAAATTCCTTGCCATGTCGCGAAGGCGTACCACCTTCATTTTCTGCAATTCCGCCAGAGATATCAGCTCCACAGATTTCACTGCATCCGGTTCGCTCGCAGCCGCCACAGATGGCTCCGCTTCGTCCGTATTCACCGACAATCCGGTATCCTCCTGACCCTGCGCTTTTTCTGACCCATCCGGTTCCTGCAAACAATCCGTCACACTCAGAGCTGCCGATTCCTCCAACGCTTCCGTTCCGTCAGACAGCACCGGAGCTTCCGGCTCCTCTGACGATTCCATCTCGTCAGACAGCTTCGGAGCTTCCGGCTCCTCTGACGATTCCATCCCTTCAGACGGATTCGGAGCATCCGGATCATCCGGCTCATTCGGTGCGTCCGGCTTATCCGGATCCGGCCTGCCGTCGAGCACCAGCTCCGTCTCCTCATGCGGTCTCGGAATCACATGGACGCTGATCAGCTCGCCGACCCGTTCCGCAGAAGCGGCTCCGGCATCTGTCGCCGCTTTTACAGCGCCGACATCCCCTCGAACCATTACCGTGACGAGTCCTCCGCCGATATCTTCCCGGCATTGGAGCGTTACATTGGCAGCCTTCAGCATGGCGTCCGCAGCCTCAATCGCGGCTACCAGACCTTTTGTTTCTATCATGCCCAATGCCTGCATACGCTACCTCCGCCAGCTTTTATTCGCCAATCGGACGGTCTGCAATCGCCTCAACTGCCTGTGCGAATGCATCGCACGCGGACTTGCACGCGGACTGGCTTCCGGTCAGCAGAGCGCCGCCGAAGTTCGTCTCTGAAGGCGGTGCATACAGTACACAGCATTTTACATCCGCCGCTTTCAGTGCGGCATCCACTGCGTAAATCGCTTCAAGCGGAGGCGCGATCAGATATGCGATTGCCTCTCCTTCCGGGATACCGCAGCCTGCGGACAGATAAGAGCCCGTTCTGGAAATGCAGTGTGCGTAATAGCAGATCGTATCATCATCATTTGCAGATACAAAGTGGCATACATTCTCGATCATATCAATCGCGGCATCCAGTCCGGCCTTTGCCTCTGCCGGATTCGGAGCAGCCAGAATACCGATAATCTCGCCCGCCAGAGCGGTATTCGCGTTTGCGGCTCCGGCATACATACTTTTTGCGTAAACTACTTCGCAGTCCGCTTTCTTTGTAGCCTCATCCAGAGCTGTGTAGGTCACATCATCACAGTCTGCGGAAATGAGTGCAAGGGACTTCTGATCCGGACGGAGCTCAAGCTGCTTCGCCAGATCCGGGGATACATTCGGAATCAGTCTTGTCGCAAGGACTTTCGCCGGCAATGGATCTCTTTTCATGTTTGATTACCTCCTCTTTCTATCAGAGCTTCAGGTCAGTTCCGCTGACCTTCTTCTCCAGCATAATCTTAATAATTTCCGCAATATGAGCGCCGGCCTCTGCCGGATTGGTTCCTTCACTGTGGATATTGGAGACAACGGTTCTTCTCGCCTCCGGCATTCCCACAGTCGCCTTATATGCAATGTACGCAGACATCGAAGTCGCGGTAATCAGACCAGGGCGCTCCCCAATCAGTACGCATACGACGTCAGCGCCGGTAATCTCGCTGACCTCATCCTCAATTCCCACACGGCCATATTTTACAAAGAACGGAGTACCTACGTCGATATGGGCGCTCTGCAGGCCCTGCATGATTGCCGGGAGAACATCTCCGGTATTCGCAGCTACTGCCGCGGAGGAAAGTCCGTCTGATACATAAATCTGAACGCTCGGATTCTTCTTGCATTTTTCACGAATCGTCTCTACCGCTTCCGGAGCAAGCTTTCTGCCAAGATCCGGTCTTGTCAGATAGACGTCCTTGCTCTCGCACTGGGACTGCACGATGAACAGGCCCTGGCTCTTTACAAATTCCTCATCCACATCGTTGAACACTGCGTCCTGCGCTGCGGAATGAGCCGCGCGGAACTCCAGCTGCGGAAGCGTCTTATATCTCGCGCCGGCTTTGCCGATGCCGAGACGGCGCGGAGCCGCCATCTTCTGCTCCGCATAAGCCTCCTTATTGACCGGATCCTCTACCAGATACTGTGAACGGATATCAATCTTTGAAATATCCGGCAGCTCGCCATCCTCTACCACAGAAGGCTCAAGCGTAATCCCCTTGGACGGGATCTCAAGACCACACGCATCCGAAGCCTGGCACGCCGCCGGCTCTGCCGCAGCAGTCTCTTCCGCCGTCGGCGCCGATGATCCGAGATTCATTTCCTTTAACACTTCTTCAATGATTGCTTTCAGATCTTTTTGTTCCATTATGCGTTCGCCTCCTTTATTTCGACATAAATACGGAAGCATCTCCCGCAAGCTTTGTCAATTTGCCATTCTCAGAGAAGCCCATCTTCTCCAGCCACATATCAAATTCATGAATCGGACGAAGGCCAAATACTTCACGGAGAGCAGCTGCCTCATGATATCCGGTACACTGATACATCAGCATGCAGTCATCGCCTTCCGGCACGCCCATGATGTAGTTGCAGCCGGCAGCCACAAGCAGAGTCGCCAGGTTCTCAATGTCATTCTGGTCTGCTTTCATGTGGTTCGTGTAGCATGCGTCGCAGCCCATCGGGATGCCTGTCAGCTTACCCATAAAGTGGTCTTCCAGACCCGCACGGATAACCTGCTTCGAATCATACAGATACTCCGGTCCGATAAAGCCTACAACCGTATTTACCAGGAACGGCTGGAAGCGCTTCGCAAAGCCGTAGCATCTTGCCTCCATGGTCACCTGATCCCATCCATTGTGTGCCTCCGAAGAAAGCTCGGAGCCCTGGCCGGTCTCAAAGTACATAACATTCGGTCCTGTGCTGGTGCCCTGGGTCAGCATCGTCTGGCGGCCTTCCTCAAGCATCTGGGCCGTCAGTCCAAACGCCTCATTGCCCTTCTGGGAACCCGCGATCGACTGGAACATCAGATCGATCGGAGCGTTAAACTTCCTTGCCGCCTCTGTCTGCGTCGTAACATGCGCCAGTACGCAGATCTGGGTCGGAACCTCCCATTTATGCTTGAATTCATCAAACATCTTCAGAATTCTCGCAACACTCTCCACGGAATCATCCACCGGATTCAGTCCGATCACGGCGTCGCCGCATCCGAGGGAAAGGCCCTCCATCACGGAAGCCGCGATTCCCTTGGGATCGTCCGTCGTGTGGTTCGGCTGAAGTCTGGAGGAAAAGGTCCCCGGCAGGCCGATCGTCGTGTTGCAATGTGCGCTCACACGGATCTTCTTTGCCGCGTAAATCAGGTCGAGGTTGCTCATCAGCTTGCACACGCCCGCTACCATCTCGCTAGTAAGACCGCGGGAAACGCGCTTAATCATATCGCCGGTCGTCCCGACATCGAGCAGCCACTCTCTGAATTCCGCTACGCTCCAGTTCTTAATTTCATTAAAGATACTTTCATTGACATCATCCTGGATGATTCGGGTCACTTCATCCTCTTCGTAGGGAACTGCGGGATTGTTCCGCAGATCGTTCAGCGTCAGATTCGAGAGCACATACTTGGCCGCGATTCTCTCCTCTGCAGTCTCGGCAGCAATACCTGCCAGTTTGTCGCCGGACTTCTCCTCATTTGCCTTGGCCATAACCTCTCTTACGGATTTAAATTCAAACGTATGGCCCAACAGCGTTGTTTTCAGGATCACTTTTTCATCACCTCTCTCAAGTATTAAACACCAGTGTCTTATTTACTACAGGCACAACTGTGCCTCCTGCAAGGGGCTCTCCGATATCAATGTAGTCACCGCCGGATGAATGGATCCGGTCAATACAGATAACGGGCTTTTTGAAATCCAGCTGCACATTCAGTGCATTTCCAAGCACCTTGCCTATGTCGTTCTCAACGACTACAATCAACGGGTATTCGCTCTCGATCACCTCCTTCGCCCCCTCTATGATAGCCGCTGCCAGCTTCTGGACATCCTGAAAGCCGGAGTGGTTTTCAGCTGTAAACGCGATGGCAATCTGTTCAATCTTTCCCTCGCTGTAAAATAATGGAATCTGGCTTCGGATCGACTCCCGGAATACGGAAAAGTCGTCCTCATCCATCCGCGGTACCTTCAAAACAGGTACGTTTTTCAGTGGAAGCTTACTCTTGTCATAGCGAATCGTACTGCCGCTGACGTCCGTTGCGTGCGTCCCCGCGCCTACCACTGTAGCGCGGATCGTCTCCTTCCCCTGATACGTCGTAAGACCTTTCAGGTGCTCATTCTCCCGGATCGCCCTGCCGAGCAGAACCCCGATATCGCCGTAGCGGAAAACATCCTGCTCATCTGCATTGTATACGCAGTCCGCGACACCGCCGGAATAGGTCACGGCAGCGATTCGCGGCGTTTCCGGAAGCATCTTTCCGTCGTTCGTATACAGGGAGCGGTGCTCCGCGTCCGCCTCCGTCAGATGAAGCGACTTCGCAAGCTGCATCGCCATCAGACGGCAGATACGCATCAGCTTCTCCGGGTCAGCCTTCTCCCCCACTTCCAGGTCAATGCGGTGGTTCGCCGCAAACTTTTTTATCTTATGGAAAATATAGGATATCTTCCCATTCTCAATTTTGATCAGCCGACCTCCGATATCGAGACAGCACACGCCGCGAAGCGCTCCCTTCTCATATACCGCGATATTCGTCGTGCCGCCTCCCACGTCGAGATTCGCCACCACAGTACGGTGCTCCTCAGAAAGCGTATCCGCCCCTGTACCTCTGGCAGCAAGCACAGACTCCAGATCCGGACCCGCCGTCGCCACAACGAAATCCCCCGCCAGATCCGAGAGCGCCGCAAGTACCTCATTCGCGTTTTTCTTGCGGGCAGTCTCACCAGTGATGATCACCGCGCCCGTCGAGAGATCCGAGGGCTTCATCCCCGCCATCTCATATTCGCTGCGGACGATTTTTTTCACCGCCTCCGCGTCAATCTCCGTCGCGGAATGGAGCGGTGTAAAATAAATCTGGCTGCGGTAGATGACCTCTTTTTCCACAATACTGACCCGTGGCACCGCATAGCTCCCGGCGAGATTCTCGACCAGCAGCCGACTGAACACGAGCTGTGTCGTCGAAGTCCCGATGTCAATGCCGATGCTCTTAATCTCCTGTCTGTTCATCCCTCGTCCTTTCTTTCTGTAAACAACCTGTAACGGCTTTGAATCATTGCGAAAACATTCCTGTCTGCATAAACGGTATTCTCTGCTTTACGTCGCCTGTTCGGCAGGCTTCATCGTCCGATTCAGAAACTGAAATGAAACTCTCGTGCCGGTTTGACCGGAGATAATCTCAATATCTCCTCCCTGCAGCTTATCCTTTACCATCGTCTTTACAATTGTCATGCCCAGCCGTTCTTCGTTCAAAGCGTCCGTACAAAAGCCCGCCCCGTCGTCACTGACCTGAATCCTGGAATACAGATCCCCTCTGGACACAAGAATCCGTATATGTCCGTCTGAGCCATCTGTAAACGCATGTGTCAGCGCATTCTGCAGCAGCTCGTTTACCACCAGCGCGACAGAGGTGGCCACATCGGCCTCTACCTTGAAATTGTCTCCCTCGATCGCAATGTCCATCTGTCCGCCGGTTCCCACATATGCCCTCAGAGCATTGTCTTTCAGGCTCCGCAGCACCTCCATGAGCCACACATCGTCTGTCCCATCATAGGCAAGCAGCTGGTGCGTATTCGCGATGGATAAAATCCGCATCATACTCTCTGAGAGCACCTGCTTTACCTCCGGGCTATCCGAGCGCCTCATCTGCAGCCTCAGCAGGCTCGCAACCGTCTGCAGGCTGTTTTTAATACGATGATGCATCTCGCGGATCGCGACCGACTTCAGCATCAGTTCTTTTTCCTGCCGCTTCATCAGCGTAATATCGCGCATCAGCACGACAAACGCCACTTCCTGCGAGTCAAGCGGGACATGGCGGATACTCACAACGGTATGTCCGACCTGAACTTCCTCATAAGTACCCTCCTCGCCCAGCGCATCCGGCTCCTCCGAGCTGAAAAACTGTTGTTCGCTCCGCGAAGGGCGAACCTCACCGATATCGACGTAGCGCTGCCCCAGGATTTCCTCTGTATAGCCAAGCTGCTGGAACAGCTTCTGCGCAAGGCTGTTTCTGAAAATCACCATACCCTTATGGTCTACCATCAGCAGGGCTTCATCCATACACTCGGTCAGCCAGTTGTTGTCCGGATTTATTTTTGAAAGAGAGCTGGCGATCTTCTCATATCCCTCCAGAGAAAGATGCAGCTTCTCACTCAGCTGAAGCTCTTCGTTTGTTCTTTTTTCCCGGATCAGTACACCGATAATCCGGTCACCGTTTCGAATCGGCTCTACGGTCTGAATTGTAATCGTATGCTCCTGCGTCGTAGCCTTCATCTGCCGGGTACCAACCCCCAGCCGGAAGGTCCTCGCCACCGCCGGTTCATTTTCCTGACGGGCAAACAGTCCGACTACGCTGTTCTTGTAGGAGGACGGAACCTTTGTCGGCTTGGCTTCCGCAATGACAAGCGCGTCTCCGTTCGTCATCGGGCAGTCTATAAAAATATCCGCCTCTTCAATATCTGCCATAGGCTGTAAAATCCCCACCATATCCAAAAGCTGGGAAATCTCCCGGTCTGTAAGCTCTGTGTACTGTCTGCACAGATCCCGGATTGCCTCTTCCTTCAAAATCAATCACTCCTGACCATGATCATCTCCGCCACCCGCTTCATGGAGAGATGCTTCACCTGACTGATATTTCTCAGATATTCATAAGCCTCCTGCTCACTTTTCCCCTCTCTGAGCATTATCAGGCCCTTTGCTTTTTCCACGACTGTGCGGCTTTCCAGCCGCTCCTGTGCTTTTGCGATCTCCTTTTTAAGCTTCCGCAGATCCCTGCTCCTGCTCACGGCAAGCTCGATGCTCGGAACCAGCGATTTTTCGTCCACCGGCTTGACCAGATAACCGCAGACTCCACATTCCTTCTTCTGATTGATAAACTCAATATCTGCGTATGCCGTCAAAAGAATGATCGCATCCGCAAGATCCTCCTCAAAAATAATCTTCGCGGCGGACAGACCGTCCAGATATGGCATCCGGATATCCAAAAACACCAGATCCGGACGATTCTTTTTGCATGCCTCCACCGCGTCAAAGCCATCGGCTACATCGCCGACCACATCATATCCTGCTTCCATCAGCAGCTCCCTCAGATCCATACGCATGATCGGCTCATCATCCGCAATCAGAATCTTCAGCTTGTTTCCCGTATTTTCCGCCATGATATTGCACATGTCTTTGCTATAGTATCGAAATACACGGCTGTCTCCTCTTTCGACAGCCACAAAAATCTATCTCAG
>JAJQIE010000189.1 GCA_021199395.1 Lachnospiraceae bacterium
GCCGAGTACCGAGCCGGAAACGGAGAGTGAGCCTGACACCGCACCGGAGACAGAGAGCAAGACGCAGCCTGACACCGAACCACAGACGGAGCGCGAGACGCAGCCAGATACCGGGTCGCAGACAGAGAGCGAGACGCAGCCGGAAACCGAGACGCAGCCGGTGCAGACCGGAGACGATACGCCGCTTGGGATGTATTTCTGCCTGCTTGGTCTTGCGGCTATCGTGATCCTGTCGGCAGTGATCTACAGATGGCGCGGCCGAAAGCTATAGAAAAAACGACACTTTTCAGAAAAAAACGGTACTGCGAATCATTCCGGCCAGTGATAAGATACACAGAAAACATGATAACTGTGAGGTTAGACTGCCGGGAGTGAGTAAACGTGTACAAAGTAGTGATTGTTGATGATGATCCAATTGTCGTGAAGGGGCTTTCCGAGCTCATCCCCTGGAAGAAATATGACTGTGAGGTGGTCGGAACGGCTGAAAATGGGCAGGAAGGACTTGCCATGATTCGCAGGCTTCATCCGCACATGATTTTTTCGGATATCCATATGCCGAAAATGGACGGGCTGACTATGGCTGCCGCGCTGAGGTCGGAATATGAGGATACGGAGCTGACCATACTGACTGAGTACAGGAATTTTGAGCTGGCTCAGCAGGCCATTCGCCTTGGAGTGACCCGTTTCCTGCTGAAGCCTTCCAATATGGAGGAGCTGGAGGAAGCGGTCGCCGCCATGGCTCTCCGCCTGAAAAAGAAAGGCATTACCGGACAGCAGGGAGCGTCAAGTGAAAACGCGGGCTCCCTGCTCGTGGAGAAGGCGCTGGAATATATGCGCGAAAACTATCAGCACAGGGTGACGCTGACTGATGTCGCGGAGAGTGTCTATGTGAGCCAGTGGCATATGAGCAGGCTGCTGAACCGCCACACCGGAAAGAGCTTTTCAGAACTGATGAACTCGATCCGGATTGAGGAGGCGAAAAAGCTTCTGGCGGATCCATCCCTGCGGATTGGCGACATCGCGGAGATGACAGGCTTTCAGGACATGGCACATTTTTCACGCGTATTCAGGAAGCTTGCGGGCATATCGGCGAATGAATACCGCAAGCTTGTGTGACGCATGGTACGGCAAATGGGAAAGGAGAAGATATATGAAAGCAAATTGTTATATTACAAATGAGGCACGGAAGGAATACTGGAAAGAGATAAATCTGCGGGCAGGAGAATCTCAGGATCATATGCATGTGGTGAATTTGTATCCTCAGTTCCGGCGGCAGACGATCGAAGGATTCGGAGGCGCGTTTACCGAGGCGGCGGCCTGTACCTTTGCGAAGCTTCCGGCAGATGCGCAGGAAGAGATACTGGATGCGTATTTTGGAGAGAATGGCCTTCGCTATAACATGGGGCGGTGCACGATTCACAGCTGCGATTTTGCTATGGGAAATTATACCTATGTGCAGGAGGGGGATGAGACGCTGGAGACCTTCAGCATTGAGCATGACAGAAGCCAGATCCTGCCTCTGATAAAGAAAGCGGTAAAGAGAGCGCCGGAGGATATGATTTTTATGGCGGCTCCCTGGTCGCCGCCCGCGTATATGAAAACAAATGGTGAGATGAACCATGGCGGTAAGCTGAAAGAGGAATATCGCGCGCTCTGGGCTGAATATGTGGTTCGATTTATCCGCGCATATCGGGAAGAGGGGATTCCTGTGGCGTATATTACGGTGCAGAACGAGCCGGAAGCTGTTCAGACATGGGATTCCTGCATTTACACGGCCACGGAGGAAGGAACGTATATCGCCGGGTATCTTGCTCCCGCGCTTTACAAAGCAGGTCTGTCGGATGTCGGCATCTTTATATGGGATCATAATAAAGAGACAGCCTTTGACAGAGCGGACGGGACCTTGTCTGTGCCTGGCGCGGATGGGGCTGTAAAAGGAGTCGCCGTCCACTGGTATACCGGCGACCATTTTGACGCGCTGCGCCTGATCCGTGAAAAATATCCGGATAAGAGGATTTTCTTTACCGAAGGATGCGTGGAGTATTCACGCTTTGCCGGGACAGACGAGGTGCAGAAGGCTGAAATGTACGCGCACGACATGGCCGGCAACCTGAGCGCCGGTGTGGAGGCCGAGCTGGACTGGAATCTCATACTCGATGAGAACGGCGGTCCCAACCATGTCGGAAATTACTGCGCGGCTCCGATCATGTGCGACACGGAGACAGGCGTAGCGGAAAAACGATTAAGCTACTATTATATTGGCCACTTCAGCCGCTATATCAGGCGAGGCGCGAGAGCAATCGCTACGACGTCCTACACGGATAAAATCGATGTGGCTGCTTTTGTAAACCCGGATGGGGAACGGGTGGCCGTGCTGCTGAACCGGTCAGACGAGGATCTGGAGATCACCCTGCGTGAGAATGGAAAAGGCACCGCGATAGCGCTTCCATCCCATTCCATAGCGACGGCCATACTGGTATAACGTTCATTAATAAACCGGCCTGTTTTTAGGGCGCTGTTGATCACTTTGAGTCGAGCAGCAGCCGGATCTTGGTCTGGACGATGTCGAACGCGACGTCGTTCATGCCGCTGTTGATCACGAGATCCGCGGTCGCTTTCGTGGGCTCGACAAACATATAATGCATGGGCTTCACCGTCGTCAGATACTGCTGCACGATATTGTCAAGATCACGCCCACGCTCTTTCACATCGCGGACGATTCTGCGCAGGATGCGCTCGTCCGCGTCCGCTTCCACAAAAATTTTGATATCAAAAAGATTGCGCAGACGTTTATCCGCCAGCAGCAGAATCCCTTCCGCTACGATGATTTTTCGCGGCTCAATATGTATGGTCTTATCCGCGCGGTTGTGCAGACTGTAGTCATATACGGGGCAGTCAACCGCCTGTCCGTTTTTCAGCATCTCCAGATGCTTCACCATCAGATCTGTCTCCAGCGCGTCCGGATGGTCATAATTTACCATTTTCCGCACTTCAAACGGCACATCATCCTGTCTGCGGTAGTAATTGTCGTGATAAATGACGGCGATGTCATCCTCAAACTGCTCCTTCAGGCGGTTCGTAAAAGTAGATTTTCCTGATCCGGTTCCTCCGGCAATCCCAATAATAATACAATCCATTGCGAGATCCTTTCTGCCTGCTCTGACAAGTCCGGCAACCTCTTTATGCGCAGGGGCAGGCTGGGAAGTTTTATCTGTAACAATTTTACACGGTTTCCGTCCGGTGCGCAATCATTATTTCAATATTATAGGAAACGACATTAGTCGTTTCCTTTTGCGCCGACCGCAAGGCTGCGAAGCAGCCATTCCATATGCGGTCGTGTGCATCGAAATATAGTAACGACAAACTATTTTTGTCGTTACTATAAAACAGGTCGATAGCAATCCCATTGGCTTTAGGCGGTGGGCAGTTCATAAAGTCCGAATAAAGAAAGACGGATAGAAAGAGAGACGGATAGAAAGAGAGACGGATGGAAAGAGAGACGGATGGAAAGAGAGACGGGTGGAAAGAGAAACGGATGGAAAGGAAAACAGATGGAATGAAAAACGGCGGGCAACGTAAAATATAGTGAACGACAAAGAGCGTTTCCTGCAGATAGCAGCCTTTATCGGAGAGCAGTTTTTATCGGAGGTGGAGTGAAATGAATTGTATCTGGGGAGGAATGATGCTGGTTGGGATTGTGTATGGGATTCTGACTGGTGAAGTAGATGCGCTTTCAGAGGCTATGCTTTCGTCAGCGAAGGAGGCAGTGGCGCTGTGCGTCACTATGTTCGGCATTATGGCGCTGTGGAGCGGGCTGATGGAGATTGCAAGGGAAGCGAACCTGATCCGCGCGATCTCAAAACGGCTTCGCCCCTTACTGCGATTTTTATTTCCGGATATCCCGGAGGGGCATCCGGCGCTGGAGCATATCGCGACAAATTGCGTGGCGAATGTGTTGGGTCTGGGAAGCGCTTCGACGGTCTATGGATTGAAAGCAATGGAGGCGTTAGAAGCGCTGGAGGAGGAGCGAAGGACGCAGGAGGATGCGTGGAGCGAAGAGACTTGCAGGACAAAGGGGATGATTGATTCACCGGACTCTGCTCCGTCAGAGATGAAGCAGCCGTGCAGAGCCGTACCCCGCGGCACGGCGAGCAATGAGATGTGCACGTTCCTGATCCTCAATATCTCATCCCTGCAGCTTATCCCGGTCAATATCATTGCTTACCGCAGCCAGTATGGCAGCGTGAACCCGACCGCAATCGTCGGGCCTGGGATTGTGGCGACTGCGGTGAGTACCGGGGTGGCGGTGGTATTTTGCAGACTGATGAATAAAAAATGTAAAAAGAAGAATTATTAATTCTAAAATTAGCACTCACCTGTTGACTTGGCTAACAAATTGTGTTATAGTGCGTCTGTAACAAAAAAAGAATCGTTTTGTACCTGTAACGCAGGAGATGTGGTGAGGAGGGAGCTTATGAATATCAGCAAATTTACGCAGAAATCCATTCAGGCGGTCAATGATCTGGAGAAAACCGCTTATGAGTTTGGCAATCAGGAGATTGAGGAGGAGCATCTGCTGTACGCGCTGCTTCACCAGGAGGACAGTCTGATCGGCAAGCTGATCGAAAAAATGGAGATTCAGAGGGAATATTTTGATAACCGGCTGGAGCAGGCGCTGAACGCCCGCGTGAAGGTGTCCGGCGGAAGCCCCTATATCGGCCAGTATTTGAACAGGGCGCTGGTGAGCGCCGAAGATGTGGCAAAGCAGATGGGAGATGAGTATGTATCGGTTGAGCATCTTTTTCTCTCGTTGTTGAATAATCCCAGCCCGTCCATGAAGCAGTTTTTCAAAGAGTTTGGAATTACGAAGGAGCGTTTTTTGCAGGCGCTTTCTACGGTACGGGGGAATCAGAGAGTGACCTCAGACAATCCGGAGGAGACATACGACACGCTGAATAAATACGGACAGGATCTGGTAGAGCAGGCGAGAAATCAAAAGCTTGATCCGGTGATCGGGCGTGATTCGGAGATTCGCAATGTCATACGCATTCTGTCCCGCAAGACGAAGAACAATCCGGTGCTCATTGGCGAACCGGGCGTTGGCAAGACGGCTGTAGTCGAGGGACTGGCACAGCGGATCGTGCGCGGTGATGTGCCGGAGGGCCTGAAGGATAAAAAGATTTTTTCGCTGGATATGGGTGCTCTTGTGGCGGGAGCGAAATACCGCGGTGAGTTTGAGGAGCGCTTAAAGGCGGTTCTGGAGGAGGTGCGCAAGAGCGAGGGAGAGATTATCCTCTTTATAGATGAGCTCCATCTGATCGTCGGCGCGGGCAAGACGGACGGCGCGATGGACGCCGGAAACATGCTGAAGCCCATGCTGGCGCGCGGTGAGCTGCACTGCATCGGCGCGACGACGCTGGATGAATACCGCAAATATATTGAGAAGGACGCGGCTCTGGAACGGCGGTTCCAGCCAGTGCTGGTCGACGAGCCGACGGTGGAGGATACCATTTCGATTTTGAGAGGGCTAAAGGATCGATATGAGGTATTCCATGGTGTGAAGATTACAGACAGCGCACTCGTGGCTGCGGCGACGCTTTCCCACCGCTATATCTCTGACCGTTTCCTGCCGGATAAGGCGATTGATCTGGTCGATGAGGCGTGCGCTCTGATCAAGACGGAGCTGGATTCGCTGCCTACCGAACTGGATGAGCTGCAGCGCCGGATTATGCAGATGGAGATCGAGGAAGCCGCTCTGAAAAAGGAGACAGACAAGCCGAGCCGGGAGCGTCTGGAGACGCTGCAGCGCGAGCTGGCTGAGCTGAGGGATAACTTCAATTCTCAGAAAGCACAGTGGGATAATGAGAAAAAGGCAGTTGAGAATCTGTCCACGCTCCGCGAACAGATTGAGGCGATGAACAAGGAAATCGAGCTGGCGCAGCGCGAGTATGATTTGAATAAAGCAGCACAGCTCCAGTACGGAGAGCTGCCTAAGCTGCAGAAGCAGCTGGAAATCGAGGAGGAAAGGGTTCACAACCGAGATATGTCCCTGGTTCATGAGAGTGTGACGGAGGAAGAGATTTCGAGGATCATCTCCCGGTGGACCGGTATTCCTGTGGCAAAGCTGACGCAGGGCGAGCGTGAGAAAATCCTTGCGCTGGACGATGAACTGCACAAACGGGTCGTTGGACAGGATGATGGCGTGGAGAAGGTGACAGAGGCGATCCTGCGGTCAAAGGCGGGTATCAAGGATCCGTCCAAGCCAATCGGCTCCTTCCTGTTCCTTGGACCGACCGGCGTCGGCAAGACGGAGCTGGCGAAAGCACTGGCACAGAACCTGTTTGACGATGAGCAGAATATGGTCCGCATCGATATGAGCGAATACATGGAGAAGCATTCCGTCTCCCGGCTGATCGGAGCGCCTCCCGGATACGTGGGCTACGAGGAGGGTGGCCAGCTGACGGAGGCGGTTCGCCGCAAGCCTTATTCCGTCGTGTTGTTTGACGAGGTGGAAAAAGCGCACCCGGACGTGTTCAATGTGCTGCTTCAGGTGCTGGATGACGGGCGCATCACCGATTCACAGGGGCGTACGGTAGACTTTAAAAACACGATCCTGATTATGACTTCAAACATTGGCTCTCAGTACCTGCTTGAAGGCATTGAGCCGGATGGCAGTATTCGCCAGGATTGCCAGGAACGCGTGATGGAGCAGCTGCGCGCGAGCTTCCGACCGGAATTTCTGAACCGTCTCGACGAGATTATTATGTTTAAGCCGTTGACAAAGGACAATATCGGAAATATCATAGATCTGATGATGAAAGACCTGAATCGGCGGCTCTCGGCGCAGGATATCCATCTGGAGTTTGCCCCGGACGCAAAGAATTATATTATCGAGGGCGGTTACGATCCGGTGTACGGTGCCCGTCCGCTCAAACGGTTCCTGCAGAAAAACGTGGAGACACTGGCGGCGCGTCTGATTCTCTCCGGCAGGGTCGGGATGGACGACACCATTGTATTCCGAACTGTGGACGGAAAGCTGACCGCCGATGTGCAGGTGGCGGCGGAGGTTATAGAATAACCGGAGCAAGCTGCCGCCGAACGCAGAGAGGGGGCGTTTCCGCAGCGCCGTCCTGCGCGCAGCGCATTGGAATGGACGGAGCAAGCTGCCGCCGAACGCAGAGAGGGGGCGTTTCCTCTTCAGGTTTCAAGGAGGATTTGTGATGATATTGCCAAATGACCCGATGATTTTACTGAGCTATATCAATACCCAGCTCCGCGACAATTTTTCGTCGCTGGACGATCTCTGCGCGGGGCTGGGGATTTCAAAGGAAGAACTGACCGGAAAACTGGCGGCGATTGATTATGCGTATGACGCAGAAAAAAACACGTTTTATTGAGCGCAGCGCATTGGAATGGATCTGTTCTTTTATTTTTTGAGAACAACCCTGCGGAAGTTTTTCTTTCCGCGCTTCAGTACAAGACCATCCTTAAATTGATCTTCAGAGATCACTGTTTTGATATCCGTCGCTTTTTCGCCGTCTACGGTCACGCCGCCCTGCTCAATGGCGCGGCGTCCCTCAGAGCGGGATGGCACCAGCCCGGCTTTCAAAAGCAGGGAGATCAGCTCGATTCCGCCATCCTGCAAATCATCCTCCGCAATCTCGGCAGTCGGCATTTCAGAAGCATTTCCGCCGGAAAACAAAGCCCTTGCGCCGTCCTGTGCCTTTTTTGCTTCGTCCTCGCCGTGCACCAGGCTCGTCAGCTCGTACGCAAGGATTTCTTTCGCGCGGTTGAGCTGGCTGCCTTCCCATTTATCCATCTCATCTATCTGCTCCAGAGGCAGGAACGTCAGCATCCGCAGGCATTTGAGCACATCCGCGTCCGCCACGTTTCTCCAGTATTGATAAAAATCAAAGGGTGAGGTTTTATTCGGGTCCAGCCACACCGCGCCGCTTTGCGTTTTACCCATCTTCTTTCCCTCGGAGTTGAGCAGCAGGGTAATCGTCATCGCATAAGCGTCCTTGCCAAGCTTGCGCCGGATCAGCTCTGTTCCGCCGAGCATATTGCTCCACTGATCGTCACCGCCAAACTGCATATTGCAGCCATATTTTTTGTACAGCATATAAAAATCATAGCTCTGCATGATCATGTAGTTAAACTCAAGGAAGCTTAACCCCCGCTCCATTCTCTGCTTATAGCATTCCGCGGTCAGCATGCGGTTCACAGAGAAATGCGCGCCAACCTCCCGCAGCAGCTCGACATAATTCAGATTCATCAGCCACTCGGCGTTATTTACCATCAGAGCTTTTCCCTCTGAAAAATCAATAAAACGGCTCATCTGTACCTTAAAGCAGTCAACATTGTGCTGAATTGTCTCAGGCGTCATCATCTGGCGCATATCGCTCCGGCCGGAGGGATCTCCGATCATTCCGGTGCCGCCTCCGAGCAGCGCAATCGGCCGGTTCCCTGCCATCTGCAGCCGCTTCATCAGGCACAGCGCCATGAAATGCCCGACATGCAGGCTGTCTGCCGTCGGGTCAAACCCAATATAAAATGTCGCCTTTCCGTTGTTCACCAGATTGCGGATCTCATCCTCATCCGTCACCTGAGCGATCAGGCCTCTCGCTACCAGTTCATCATAAATCTGCATTGTTTACTTCCTCTCTTTCCTTTTTGATTTTCTTCCTGCATTTTTGCCAGCTTTTCATGCTTTGCTGCGTGTGTTCCACGCCTGCGGTTTTTGCGTCGCACTCTCGGAAAAACATTCTGCGCATTATGCATAAGCTCTTGCGATATGGTCTGCTGGAATGGAGGATTCGCGTATCACACTGGCACAAAAGAAAAGCCCCCATCCCCATACTCTGTATAAGGACGAGAGCTGTAGCCCCGTGTTACCACCTTATTTCACAGACAGCTCACACTGTCTGCCTCACTGAGTACATGGACGCGCGCCCTTTATACTCTGACACATGATAACGGATGTCACTCCGCCGCAGCCTACTCAAATCAAAATCATCACACAGATTTCAGCATGCTCCACGAAATATCTGTGAGAAAATTCTTTGGGTGCGAAGCTCCGGGATGTATTCAAAAACAGCTTCCATGTGCACCTCTCATCATTGGGCGTGCAGCCCAGCCGGTAGCTTTCTGTACCTTCCGCTGTTCTCTACTTGTTCCCTTCTTTGCTTTCTATCCAGTATAGTCAGTTCATCCGGGTTTGTCAAGGACGGATTTGAGGATGAAAAGCAATCACAAAAGTAAAGCGTTACGGGTCACACCTTGACCAAATTTACGCTATTTCTGTCTCTACATGTGTGAC
>JAJQIE010000319.1 GCA_021199395.1 Lachnospiraceae bacterium
GTTATTATCTGCCGGAGGAATCCGTTCTCTTTTCCGGCGATACGCTGTTTCGCTGCAGTGTCGGCAGGACAGATTTTCCGACCGGAAGTATGGGAGATATGCATCGTTCTCTTCACGAAAAGCTGTTTGCTCTGCCGGACGGGACGGAAGTATTTCCCGGACACGATTCCGCTACCACGATTCATTACGAAAAGCAGTTCAATCCTTATTAGGGATGCGGCGGGTTTTCTGCCTGCCGCCTGAGATGAGGCAAAATGATTACAGTATATTTAAACAGACAAAGCTTTCAATACGACGTCCATTCTCTGGTTCGTGCATTCTACCCTGAACAGGAGGTTCAGGTGAAATGTGAACCGTCTGAAGCAATAAAAGAACCTTCCCCCCAGTCTATTTTTCTGCTGGAGATTTTGTTTCAACCGGAAGCGGCACAGGCTTCGCAAACGGTATCGCTGTGTCAGCAGCCTGGTTTTGCGGAGCTGTCGCGGCTCTCAATCCGGCTGCTTGAGGCAAAAGAGGAAAAACTGCATATGAATGGCATCTGCCAGGAGGGCGATCGCAAAGAATCCAAAAACATACTGAAACGTTTGCTGTATCGTCTTCTTTCAGAGTATTCCGGTCGGACGCTGCCCTGGGGGAACCTGACCGGTATCCGCCCGACCAAGATCCCGATGATGCTTCTGAACCAGGGCTGGAAAAACAGTGATATTGCCAGTTATATGCGAAAGACCTATTACACAAGCAATGAAAAAACCGCTCTTGCGATCGCGATCGCGAATCGTGAGCACCATCTGCTGGAGGCTCTTTCCCTGACGCCGAAAACGATTTCGTCACAATCAGATCGGGTGGTGAGCGGCGGTTGTCCGACAGGCAAAGACGGCAGCTCAGAGATTGATCCGGATATTTTTCATAAGGGATACAGCCTTTATATCGGTATTCCTTTCTGTCCAAGCATCTGCCTGTACTGCTCATTCAGCTCAAGCCCGATCGCGCTGTGGAAGGAAAAGGTAGACAGCTATCTGGACGCATTGCTGTATGAGATTGAAAGTGTGTCCGCCCTGCTTCCGGATCGAAGGCCAACAACGGTCTATATTGGCGGAGGGACGCCGACGACGCTGGAGCCGGAGCAGATGGAGCGGCTGCTTGCAAAGCTTGATGAGTGCTTTGAGATGGATCAGGTAAGGGAATTCACTGTGGAAGCCGGACGTCCCGACAGCATTTCACGCGGAAAGCTTGCCGTCCTGAAAGCGCATGGCGTTACGCGGATTTCAATCAATCCACAGACAATGAATCAGGAGACGCTGGATTTTATCGGCAGAAGGCACACGACAGAACAGACCGTGGAGGCGTTTTATCTGGCGCGCGATCTGGGATTTGACAATATCAACATGGATTTGATCGTAGGCCTGCCGGGCGAGGGTGCGCCGGAGGTCGAGCATACGATGCGGGTGCTCTCAGACATGCGCCCGGACAGCATTACCGTACACTCACTGGCAGTGAAACGAGCGGCCCGGCTGCGTCTGTTCCGGGAAGAGCACCAGGAGCTGAGCTTTGAGAACAGCAGCGCAATCATGGATATGACTGCAGCGTATACGCGGGAGGCAGGGCTGCACCCATACTATCTGTATCGGCAGAAAAACATGGCTGGCAATTTTGAAAATGTCGGGTATGCCAGGGAAGGCTGCGAAGGCCTTTACAATATTCTGATTATGGAAGAAATCCAGACAATTATCGCGCTAGGAGCGGGGGCGGCCTCAAAGCTGGTACGGCCCGGAAATCGGATTGAGCGCGTAGAAAATGTAAAGGATATCCGAAACTATATGGAACGAATTGACGAAATGATTGAGAGAAAGAGGTCGGGTCTGCATGGGTGAGGCCACTCAGACATATAAAAAAGAATATCCGATCCTTCGCTCAGGCGTAGTGAAGGAGCTGGTGCATGCCAGTACAGTCAGCAATCTGGCGTTCTGCGTCGGCCGCGAGATGGGGTTATCGCCGGAGGAGTGTCATGAGCTTGCCGTGGCTGGCTTTCTCCATGACATTGGCAAGCTGGAGCTGGCGCAGTATGTCCGCGAGCATGAGGATGAGACGCTGGTTATTGAAGAAATGCGTTATGTAAGAGTACATTCCATGCTTGGCGCGCTGATCCTTCAGGAAAAGGGATATTCACAGAAAATTGTGGATATGGTAAAATTCCACCATGAAAATTGTGATGGCACAGGCTATCCGCTGAATCTGCTCCGCGAGGAAATCCCGATCGGCGCGAGAATCCTGCGGGTCTGTGATGTATTTGCGGCTCTGACCTCAGACCGTCCGTACCGCAGAGCGTTTGATGTCGATGCATCAGTGGAACTGATGATAGAGGAATCCAAAAACTATGACATTCAGGTATTTCTGGCTTTTATGCGTGTTGTACACGGCCCGGAGCTGAACAGGATCCTGGATACAGATCGATTCGAGGAAAAGCTGAGCCGGTATATGCTGGAGCCGGAAGCTATTTCATAAATCGGCTTTGCCATCCGCCGGGACGATATCCCGTACAGAGTGCGGATAAGTCTTATAACTGTGAGGGAGCCGGACAGTTACCGAAAAAATGAAAATTACAGAACGAATTGCAGGACAGGAGGAGTAAGATTATGATCACACAGGCACCGAGAGGCGTACAGGACTGGTATGGGGAACAGATGCGCAGACGCGCGTATGTAGAGAAGATTGCGCGGGATACGGCGCGCACCTATCATATGGGAGAGATTATCACGCCAATGTTTGAGCATACGATTTTGTTTCAGCGCGGCGTGGGAGATACAACGGATGTTGTGCAAAAAGAGATGTATACATTTGAGGATAAAGGCAAAAGAAGCATCACGTTAAAGCCGGAGGGGACTGCAGGCGTGATGCGCGCGTATCTGGAACACAGTATGTATGCGCAGCCTGCGCCTGTGAAGCTGTTTTATGTGACGCAGGCGTTTCGTTATGAGAAGCCGCAGAGCGGAAGACTGCGTCAGCACCACCAGTTCGGTGTGGAGCTGGTCGGATCCTCCAGCCCGCTTGCGGAGATGGAGCTGATTTCTTTTGTGACGGAGCTGATGGAGCGGCTGGGTCTGAAGGATGTAAAGCTTCATATAAACAGCATCGGCTGCAGGGATTGTCGGAAGACCTACAATGACGCTCTGCTTTCTTATCTGAAGAGCTATGAACAGGAGCTCTGCCCGACCTGCCGCGAGCGTATGAAACTAAATCCGCTCAGGGTACTTGACTGCAAGGTGGAGTCCTGCAAAAAGATTGTGGCAAATGCGCCGCGCACAATCGATTACCTGGACGATGCGTGCCGGGAACATTTCGAGGAGCTTCAGTCTCTGCTGAATGAGCTTTCCATTCCATATGAGATCGATACGGGAATCGTCCGCGGACTGGATTATTATACCAGGACAGTATTTGAATTTGTGAATTCCGAGGGTTTTACGCTCTGTGGAGGCGGACGGTATGACGGGCTGATCCATGAAATTGACGAGAAGCAGGATATTCCCTCCGTGGGCTTCGGTATGGGAATCGAACGGATTCTGAATTTTATGGAGGAAAAGGGCTGCTATTTCCCGGAGGAGGAGCCGGTGGATCTGTATGTCGGGATCCTCGGCAAGGAAGCACGGGCGCGCGCCTATAAGCTGGTAATTGCCCTTCGTAAAAAAGGCCTGATCATTGAGACAGACTATATGGACCGCAGCGTGAAGGCGCAGATGAAATACGCGAACAAGCTCGGCGCGCGAAAAGCCGTCATTATCGGCTCTCAGGAGCTTGATGAAAACAAAGCAAGGGTCAGAGATATGGCAACCGGCAGCGAGACAGAAGTTGCGCTGGATCAGATTGCTGATCTTTTACAGTCATTTGCACATCAGTCAGGTAAGGAGGCCTGCTAAAATGAAAACGAAAAAAAAGGGAAAAAAGCGCTGGATAATACTGGTGATCGTGATCCTCGCGGTGATCGCCATTGCAGTCTTTCTGAGGATGGGAAAGAGTGCCTCCTCCGGAAGCTCGGTGTCCTCACGCTTTTCAACGACTACTACATCAACGGAAGCGGCCTATATCGGAACAATACGTGTTTCGACTGAGGGAAGCGGCTCGATTGAGGCGGCGGATGAGACACAGGCAGCCGCTGAATATGCCTTTACGATCAACCGTGTGGAGGTGGAAAACGGAGATACCGTTGAGGAGGGGGACTTGATCGCAACGCTCGACCGGGATTCCATTCAGGATCAGATTGACCTGATGGAGCAGCAGCTTTCCGAGGTAAACGCATCTGTTTCATCAACGGATAAATCAGGCTCCTCCTCTTTGTCAGCGCCGGTTTCGGGAATTGTGAAGCGGATTTATGCAAAATCCGGGGATGTTCTGTCGGATGTGGTCGAGGATGACGGCGGCGTGATGGAGATTTCCGCAGATGGCAGGCTTAAAGTCGAAATCGAGTCGGAGGAAACACTGAAGACCGGAGAGACTGTGACCGTGAATTTTCTGAGCTATGAAGTGGAAGGAACGGTTGCCGCCAGAGAGGGACAGAGCTATACGATAACGATTGAGGATGATGCGAGTTATCTGGTAGACGCGGAGGCTACCGTAATCGATGACGATGATGTGACGATCGGAACCGGTTATCTGAAGAGCAATCACCCTTATCTGGTAGAGGCGGCCTATGGTACTGCGGATGAGATTAAGGTTGAGATTGGCGATTCGGTGAGCGCCGGGGATACGCTTCTGACCAGAACAGATTATACCTATAATGCCACCTATCTGGATTTACTCTCTTCGCGGGAAACGATTACAGAGGATCTTAAAAATCTGAACCATCTGTACCAGGATCCGCAGATTACCGCAGAATCCTCCGGAATCATAACCGACCTGACTATCTCGGATGGTATGGCCATACAGGCGGATACCGTGATGTATACTCTGATCTCCACAGAGCAATTCTGGCTGAAGGTAGAAATTGATGAGCTGGATATCGACGGCATCACGGTCGGCCAGACAGCGACGGTTGTATTTGATGCTTTCGACGATGAGGAATATGAGGGAACGGTAGAAAAAATTTCCGCGCTTGGTACAAATACCGGCGGCGTAACCACTTACACGGTGACGATTTCGCTTCCGGGAGATGAAAAGCTAAAGACAGCGATGAGCGCAACCGCGACAATCGTGACAGAGGAAGCGGAGGATGTGCTTCTGATCCCGGTAGACGCAATTCAGACGGTAGATGGCCAAAAATACGTCACGGTAACAGGCGATGACGGCTCCGAGGAAGCTGTTGAGGTAACGCTTGGCCTGGTAAATAATACTGTGGCGGAAGTAACAGAGGGTCTGTCCGAAGGCGATCTTGTGGTGACTACTACGCAATCCGATTTTGCAAGCATGCTCAGCATGATGCAGGGAAGCGGCACAGGAGGCGGGGAATAATATGATTGAACTTCGCGATGTAAAAAAAATCTATCAGGTAGGCGATGAAGAAGTACATGCGCTGGATGGAGTAAGTCTTATGATACAGGATCGCGAGTTTGTGGCAATTATCGGTGCCTCCGGAAGCGGAAAGTCTACTCTGATGAATATTATCGGCTGCCTGGATACGGCAGACGAAGGAGAATACCTGATCGATGGCCAGGAGGTATCTGACCTGACCGAACGGGAGCAGAGTATTCTGCGGAACCGTAAAATCGGCTTCATTTTTCAGCAGTTCAATCTGCTGCCAAAGCTGACAGCCTTTGAAAATGTGGAGCTTCCGCTGATCTATCAGGGGATCGCGTCTTCAGAGCGAAAAGAGAGGGTAACGGCCGCTTTGCAGGAAGTGGGACTGGGTAAACGCATTGACCACAGACCCAACCAGCTTTCCGGCGGCCAGCAGCAGCGTGTCGCTGTCGCAAGGGCGCTCGTTACCAGGCCGTCGCTGATCCTGGCGGATGAGCCGACCGGCAATCTGGACTCCCGTTCCACAAACGATATCATGGATCTGCTCCAAAAACTCCATGCGGAGGGCAATACTCTTGTAGTGATCACGCACGACAATGACATTGCGGCTCAGGCGCCCAGACGTGTGCAGCTTCTTGACGGGCGTGTGGTATCCGACACAGCGGAAGCTCCGATGACAGGGAAAGGAGGCGCTGTATGAAGATTTCACAGGCGGGCAAGATGGCGGTTTCCGCGGTTCTTGCCAACAAGCTTCGCTCCTTTCTGACCATGCTTGGTATTATAATCGGCGTTATGGCGGTAACCCTGCTGATTTCACTGGTACAGGGCGCTACAAATACAGTGACTGCCTCCCTCAATGACCTGGGAGGCGACCAGCTTGTTGTCTCTGTGACAGGTTCCTCTAAGCATCTGACGCTTTCTGAGGTAAAAGCCTATGCCGATGAAGAGGAGATTGACGTAGTTTCTCCGGTGATCAGTGGCACGGGTACGGCAAAGGCGGAAGGAAATTCCACCTCTATCACGATCTCAGGCATTACAGAGGCATATGAGGATGTCCAGGGGATGGACATTTCGGATGGGCGCGGTATCAGTGAAAATGACAATGACTATCGCCTGAAGGTCTGCGTCATTGGATATACGGTCGCAAACGATCTGTTCGGTACGACAAATGTGGTAGGGGAAACGGTGCGCATCTCCGGCGGAGATTACCGGGCGGTTGGAGTGCTGGAGGAAGCGCAGGAGACATTGATGGGAAGTGAAAACTCTACCGTATATGTGCCGATTACGAATGCGCAGAGGCTGCTGTCACAGGTGGCAATCACCAGCTTCTATGCGGTTGTGAATGAAGCCTGTTCGACGGATACTGCGGAAAATAAGCTGGATTCGCTTCTCATGGACAAATTTGGAGATGAGGACAGCTACGCCATTGTCAATATGGCGGACATTCTTGAGACAATCGACTCCGTTATGGCGACCATGGAGCTGCTGCTTGGGGCGATCGCCGGGATATCGCTGCTGGTCGGAGGCATTGGCATAATGAATATCATGCTGGTTTCCGTGACAGAGCGAACAAAAGAAATCGGTATCCGCAAGGCAATCGGCGCGCAGAAATCCGATATCGTCGTACAGTTTATGATTGAATCCGTTGTGATCTCTCTGGTCGGCGGTGTGATCGGTATGCTGATCAGCCAGGGAATTCTGACAACCATCAATACCCTGTACCCGGATTATGGGTTTACGATCACAGCAGGCGTGGGTGGCATTGCACTGGGCTTCTCCGCTCTGGTCGGTATCGTGTTTGGTATCTATCCGGCGAATAAGGCGGCAAAGCTGAAGCCGATCTACGCGCTGCGGCATGAGTAACAACGTCTCTCTGCCCGATTACTCAGAAGGCGTGACCTCCTGCGAGCCTGCATCTTCCGATGCGAAAGCTTCGATGGCAGCATTGATATCCCCCATCAGGGCATTCGTAAAATCCGAGTCAAAATACACTTCCCAGACAGAACCATTGTTTGAAAACGAAATGGTTACATCTGTGGAAGTGGTTTTTGTATTTTCCTGCAGGGCTTCCAGAAGCATGCGTGACGTCTCGTTTGAGAAGGTAACATCACTGTCCCGGATAGACTGTGTGGTATCGGCATATTCTAAAAGCGCATCCTTATAAACTTCAAGTACACTTGTCATATCCACACTCGTGACACGAACCACGGCTTCAGCGGCGGACCCGTCTTCTGTGCAGCGGAGGATTTCATAGTCAAAGGCATCTGTGAGCTGGCGTATATATTCCTCATCGATCAGAGAATAATATTCTGTATTGTAGGTTGCAAAAATATCCTCAATTTCAAGATAATCCATCCATTGGTCCGCGCTCAGATCTTTCAGCGCGTCCAGATGGATGGTGAGCGTCTCAGTCGCGGAGAGAATATAGGGATCATTCATATAAGAGATAAAACCGCCCACCAGTTCATCCTCCAGCTCTCCATCTGAGAGGATGACCCAGAGATTATTTTCCTTTTGCAGATGAAAATAGGCAGTCGTTACCACTGTGTCGTAGGTATTCGAAGATAGGGTATCCCGCAGCAAACGGTAATAATCCCCCGTTGTAGAATCTGTGTCGTCCTCCGGATAGATATCGACAGAATCCCTTAAAATCTCAGTGCAGAGATCCCGCGCAAGTGCTTTCGCGTCAATATTTGTAATCTGAACGGTAACGGTCGCTTCATTTCCGGATATTTCTTCATTGTGGATACTATATGTAAAATTTTCAAAGAAGAGATCAACAGCCTCCGTCGCGTATGAGTCGATTTCGCCGGAGGATAGATTGGAATTCATAAGATTTTCATAAGAAACAAAAGAGAAAATCGTGTTTTCGTCAAGCTTCCGGATCAGCTCCAGCTCCTGCTGGACGGCCTGGGAGGGACGCTCCATCTCCTGCTTATTCCAGAGATAAATAAAGCCGAGGATAAGAAGCTGTATTACCATAATGGCCGGAATTCCGATGGAAAATCGAAGCTTTCTGGTCTTATGGCGGAACAGATACATACCGATAAAGACGCCGATGCTGCCGTACAAAAGAGCAATGATAAAAATGGTACGCTCCGGAATACGCCATTTCCGGCGTCTGGCTCTCAGCTTGTCGATTCCCATAAGAAGAAAGCCTGCCAGATTAATGATAATAATGTATGCAATCAATAAGAATTTCATGCCAACCTCCGATAATAAGTGCCTTAACAAAAAAGATTTTACAGGAAGTGATAGCGTTTGTCAAATGCTACTTTTGAAATTTTTTCCAATCAAATCGTATTTGACAGCATTCGATAAAAAGTTTCATTTTTTTCTGATTTACAAATCTGTTTTGTGATCCATATACTCTTGACTTTTCACAGAAAGCAAAGTATGATAACCGAGGCGCGTTAAAGTGAGCCGGGCACGCCGGAGATTCGGCGGCTTTGGAGCGCGCAGTATTTACGCGGGGCGGGAGGCATCCTGCCTGATATTACAGAAGGAGAGAAAAGATATGTATTCACTTGATGAAGTGAGGCGCGTGGACAGTGAGATTGCGGACGCCATAGTCGCTGAACAGGAAAGACAGAACAGCCATATTGAACTGATCGCATCTGAAAACTGGGTCTCCAAAGCTGTGATGGCAGCAATGGGCAGCCCTCTGACAAATAAATATGCGGAAGGCTATCCGGGAAAACGCTATTATGTCGGCTGTGAATGTGTAGATCTCGTTGATCACCTTAACATAAAAAAAAAA
>JAJQIE010000102.1 GCA_021199395.1 Lachnospiraceae bacterium
TTTCCCCGCTTAGCCAGCGCAAATTACGTAGTCCTGCACGATGGAAAAGCATATTCCCGGAACGGTTTCGTCACATAATCCAGCAGAACCGGACCAGCCTTTGACACGCCGCCGCCAATCACAATAATCTGCGGATCTACAACAACCGCGAACACCGCAAGAGCTTTTCCAAGATAATTTCCGAATTGCTCAGCGACCTGGATCGCAAGAGCGTCCCCTTCTTTCACCGCGTCAAAAACCGTCTTGGCGGAGACATTTTTATATTCACGCATCACAGAAGGCGTATCGCAGGAATCCAGGAGCTTTCGCGCAAGCTTCGCGATCCCCGTAGCGGACGCCAGCTGCTCCAGGCAGCCGTGACCGCCGCAGTTGCATGCCGCCGTCATCGTATCGTCCACATGCGCATGGCCGATCTCTCCGCCTGCGCCATGTGCGCCCGCTACGATCTGTCCTCCAAGGATAATGCCGCCGCCAACTCCAGTCCCCAGCGTCACCATGATCATATCCTGATAGCCTGCGCCTCCGCCCTGCCACAGCTCGCCGAGCGCGGCTACGTTCGCGTCGTTTCCCGCTTTTACCTTCAATCCCGTCAGCTCGCCAAGCTCCTTTACAACGTTGACATAGCCCCAGTAAAGATTTACCGCGACCTGAACCTCCCCGGCAGCGTTTACCGGACCCGGAATGCCAATGCCGACACCCGCGATCTCATCCCTGTCCAGATGTTTCTCCGCCGTTTTCGCCAGAATCGTATCCGCCACATCCGGGAGGATATATTTGCCATTCTCCTCCAGTCTGGTCCGGATCTCCCACTTGTCGAGCACTTCCCCATCCACGCCGAAAAGTCCGCATTTGATCGTAGTCCCGCCCACATCGATTCCAAAACAATACTTATCCATAACCTTACTCCTTCTCCTTTTTCTGCGAATTTTTCATCAGGCTGTTCTGTACGCGGTTGTACAGCTCCTGCGCCGCGTTGTAGCCCATCTTCTTCTGCCTGTGGTTGACAGCCGCCGCCTCCACGATCACTGCGAGATTCCGTCCCGGCCGGATCGGCAGCGAATGGCAGACTACCTTATTTCCCAGGAATTCCGTATATTCTTCTTCAAGTCCAAGACGGTCATATTCCTTATCCCGGCTCCACTCCTCCAGCTTGATTACCAGATCGATGGAATGCGTATTCTCGACACTCTCAACGCCAAACAGCGTCTTCACATCAATAATACCAATGCCACGCAGCTCGATAAAATGCCGTGTGATATCCGGAGAGGAGCCAATGAGCGTCACATCGCTGACCTTGCGGATCTCCACGACATCGTCCGTAACCAGCCGGTGTCCCCGCTTGATCAGCTCCAGTGCGGCCTCGCTCTTTCCAATCCCGCTCTCGCCCATGATCAGGATACCCTCGCCGTACACATCGACCAGCACGCCATGAATGGAAATACAGGGTGCCAGCTCCACATTCAGCCAGCGGATAATCTCCGCCATAAAATCCGATGTCGTCTGCTTCGTAATAAATAAAGGGACATTATACTGCTTCGCAAGCTGAAGCATGTCCTCATCCGGCTCCGTCATTGTCGTGTAAATAATGCAGGGCACATTATAAGACAGAAACTTCTCATACACCGGACGTTTTTCTTCCCGTGACCGGCTTTCCAGATAGGTATACTCTACATATCCGATGATCTGTACCCGTTCGGAATAGAAATGGTCGAAATATCCGGTGAGCTGAAGTGCCGGACGGTTGATCTCCGAAGTGACGACTCTCTTGCCTGAAATATCAATTCCCGGCGTCATATTCGTCAGCTTCATTTTTTCGGCAATCTTTTTCAATGGCACACTTGCTGTTGGCATTTATAAAACCCTCCCGCTTTTTATGACAAAGTAAAAATACGTTAAAACAAATGTGTCCGGAATATCCTCATCCCGAACGATTACCTCTGATTGTACCCGATTCAGACATGTTTGTCCAGAGGCGGAGCGACTTTTTCTCAAAGGGCATACGCACAGTGCTTCCGGCCACGCCAGGGCCAATTTCCATTATTTCTGCCGGGTACGGAGCGAAAGCGGTATGGCTGCGGACGCCTTCAATTCTCCTCCGCGATCTGCACCCCGGCCTGCTTCTCTCCATGAAAATAGTCGTATACCTCCTGTGCGCTCCGCGCATTCATGGACGGCGCGTTCGCCAGCTCCTCCAGAGAAGCGTCCCGAATGGCCTCCAGTGATTTAAAGGTACGCATCAGAGCCTTGCGGCGGGTCGGCCCGATTCCTTCAATCTCATCCAGAAGAGAGCGCACCTGGCCTTTGCTCCGCAGACTGCGGTGATATTCAATCGCAAAACGATGCGCTTCATCCTGAATCCGTGTGACCAGATGAAACGCCTCCGAATGCGTGTCAATCGGCAGCTCCACATTTTCAAAATAGATTCCCCTCGTCCGGTGAAAATCATCCTTCACCATTCCGCAGACCGGAATGGAAATTCCCAGCTCATCCAGCACGCGGAGCGCCACATTGACCTGACCGCGTCCGCCGTCCATCAGAATCAGGTCCGGAAAGCGGCTGAAGCTGCCCATCTCATAACCCATCCCCTTTTCATCCAGCTCCCGCTGCTCATCCAGTCCATGCCGGAACCGGCGCGTGAGCACCTCCTCCATGCTTGCATAATCATCCGGTCCCTGCACGGTTTTTATCTTAAATTTGCGGTAATCGCTGCGCTTGGGCTTTCCTCTTTCATACACAATCATGGAGCCGACTGATTCAAAACCGCTGATGTTTGAAATATCATAGGCTTCCATACGCATCGCCCGGTCAATGCCAAGCAGCCCCTCGATCTCATGGACTGCACCGATGGTCCGCCCTTCCTCGCGCTTGATCCGTTCCCGATCCTGCCGCAGCACAATCGCTGCGTTCTCAGCAGCCATCTCTACAAGCTTCTCCTTCGTACCCTTTTTCGGCACACGCAGATAAACCCGCTGTCCCCGCTTTTCAGTGAGCCACCGTTCCACTACCTCATGATCCTCGATCTCCGTCTCCATCATCAGCTCCCGCGGCACAAAAGGCGTCCCCGCATAATACTGCTTGACAAAGCTGCTCAGGATCACCGCCTTTGTATCCTGTGGGGCGACTCGCAGATAAAAGTGGTCTCTGCCGATCATCTTGCCGCCGCGGATAAAAAATACCTGCACGACCGCGTCCCCTCCGTCCGCCGCCAGAGCAAGCACGTCCTTATCCTCGCCGTCTCCGTGTGTAATTTTCTGCCGCTGTGCGACCTGCTTTACGCTGCTGATCTGATCGCGGTATTCAATTGCCTTCTCAAAGTCCAGCTCCTCGGACGCCTGCTCCATCTTAGTCTGCAGCATGTCAAGCACCGGAGCATAGTTTCCATTCAGAAACTCAACCGCCTCCGCGACCGATTTGCCGTATTCCTCACTGTCAATCAGGCCCTGACAGGGCGCGGGGCACTGTCCGATATGGTAATACAGGCAGGGACGGTTTTTCCCGATATCGCGGGGCAGGGAAAGCGTACAGCTTCTGAGCTTATAGATCTTATTAATCAGCTCAATCGTATCCCTGACCGCTCCGGCACTCGTGAATGGGCCAAAATACCGGGACTTATCCTTTTTCATCGTTCTGGAAAACACAACGCGCGGGAAATCCTCGCCCAGCGTCACCCTGATAAACGGATAGCTCTTATCATCCTTGAGCATCGTATTATACTTAGGGCGATGCTCTTTGATCAGGTTGCACTCAAGCACCAGAGCCTCCAGCTCCGAATCTGTCACAATGTACTCAAACCGACTGATCCGCTGTACCATCTGCTCAATCTTTGCGCCCTTGTTCCGGCTGGTCTGAAAATACTGCCGCACCCGGTTTTTCAGGCTGATCGCCTTCCCGACATAGATGATCTCATCCCGCGCATCATGCATAATATAAACGCCCGGTCGCCCCGGGAGTTTTTTCAGTTCTTCTTCTATATTAAAGATGGGAGCCTCTCTTTCATCCTCCAAGCTGGATCCCTCCGAATTCTCAATACTTTCTCAGCTCCTCCCCTTCCTCATCCGGGGTCTTGTCAATGCTGCGAATTTCCACATAATATCCGTAATCCTCATTGACCTGCACGAGCACACGATCTCCGACCTTATGCCCAAGCAGCGCCTTTCCCATCGGGGATTCGATGCTGATTCTGCCGTCAAGCGAATTTCCCCGCACAGATGTCACGATTCGATAAGTCTCAGTCTCATCATCATCCTCGACATACACTTCCACCTTATTATGGATTCCCACTTCGTCGTCTTTGGAAGCATCCGAAATCACTTCCGCGGTCTTCAGCATCCTCTCCAGATAGCGGATGCGGCTCTCATTTTTATTCTTATCCGACTTCGCGGCATGGTACTCAAAGTTCTCGCTCAGGTCGCCATGCGCCCGCGCCTCCTTCACAGCCTCGATCGCTTCCTTGCGCACCACCAGCTTGCGGTACTCAATCTCCTCCTGAATTTTTTCCACATCGGATTCTGTCAACTGTTCTCTCATAAAAATCTGCCTGCTTTCTGATAATGATACTTTATATAAATATTTTTAATTTCTCTGAACCTTTTCGCGACAAAAGGATAAGATACTACGGATTGCTACGTGCTTCGCACTCTCGCAATCTTAAAACCCTCAGAACCGTACTGCCCGCCTCTGTCGGTTTGCCTCATACATCAGGACGGAGGCGGCAATGGCGGCATTTAAGGATTCCACCTTTCCACACATCGGAATCCGGATACGGGCGTCCGCGGCCGCCGTTATCTCCGAGGTAAGTCCCTGGCTCTCGTTCCCTATCAGAAAGCCGGATGAGCCGACATAGCTCTCTTCATCATAGGGAACACTGCCCTCCAGATGTGCCGCGAACCAGCGCACCCCCCTGTCACGCAGGACACACAGGTCACGCTTTAAATCATCTGTATAATAAAACGGCACCCGATA
Organism: Lachnospiraceae bacterium; assembly: GCA_021199395.1. GTDB lineage: Bacteria > Bacillota > Clostridia > Lachnospirales > Lachnospiraceae > Choladousia. Next base: position 4,963 of record JAJQIE010000102.1, read on the forward strand.
GATGGAGCCCATCGTAGAGCGGATTGTCTTTGGATTGTAGATATCCACACAGCCAGGGCCGAGCAGAATACCGGTCGCCCCCGCTCCCTCCGCCATCCGCACGATCGTTCCGAGGTTCCCCGGATCCTGCAGATTCTCCAGCGCCATTATGAGCGGCACATCCCCGCAGAGCAGATCCGGCAGCTCATAATGATACTGCCGCACAATACAGAGGACTCCCTGCGGAGTCCTCGTATCCGATACGCTCTCAAATACGCGGTCTGACAACACAGTCACCTGTCCTCCGCCTTCAAAAAGCGCCTGATTTTTCTGATAATATTTTTCTGAAACACAGACCTGCACAATCCGCTCCGGCGGCGTCTCCTGATACATCTTAGGACCTTCCACCACAAATAAGTCCTGCGCGTTCCGTTCCCTTGCCTTTTTCCGCAGCTGTAGCAGCTGCTTCACCCTGGCGTTTGATGTACTTGTGATCACTTCATATCTCCCGCAAAAAACAGTCCATCGTCTTTATCATACGCATCCACAGCTTTCGAAGCCTGAATTTACATGCCTCCGGTACGCGCATCCCATACAGACCCCGAAAATTAAATCTGCATCGCCTTCGCCACGCGAACCATGTACTCCGGAAGCTCCTTCTGCATTGCCAGAGCCTCATCGATGTCGTAATCCACATATTCGCCGTTCTTGTAAGCCACCACGCGATTCGTCTTGCCCTGCACCAGCAGATCCGCCGCCATCGCACCCATCATAGAGCCATATACACGATCCCGACAGGTCGGACTGCCGCCTCGCTGCAGATGTCCGAGAATCGTCGCGCGCGTCTCCATGCCGGTGGCCGCCTCGATCCGGCGCGCCATACTCGTCGAATGTCCGATCCCTTCCGCATTGATGATAATATGATGCTTCTTTCCACGCTTGCGGTTGTTGATAATATTATTGATCAGGATCTGTTCGTCATAATCATACTGCTCCGGGAGAAGGATATCCTCCGCACCGTTCGCGATACCGCACCACAGAGCGATATACCCGGCGTTGCGCCCCATCACCTCAATGATACTGCAGCGCTCATGCGAGGTAGAGGTATCTCTGACCTTGTCAATCGCGTCCATCGCCGTATTCACCGCGGTATCAAAGCCGATCGTATAGTCCGTACAGGCAATATCCAGGTCAATCGTGCCAGGCACTCCGATCGTATTGATGCCTCTCGCCGCCAGCTGCTGCGCTCCGCGAAAGGAACCGTCCCCGCCGATCACCACCAGCCCGTCGATGCCATGCTTCCTGCAGATCTCCGCTCCCTCATCCTGTCCTTCCTTTGTACGGAATTCCGAGCATCGCGCCGTATAGAGGATCGTTCCGCCCTTCGAAATCGTATCCGAAACGCTCCTGGCGGTCAGATCTTCAATCTCCTCATTCAGCAGACCCTTATAGCCCTGAAAAATCCCCTTTACCTTTACCCCCTGTGACAACGCCTTACGCACTACCGCACGAATAGCTGGGTTCATACCCGGCGCATCCCCGCCGCTTGTCAATACACCAATCGTCTCAACCTTTTTCGCCATCTCATACCTCCCGTGCATATTCGCCGCTCTTTATCAGGTACTCCCATGTCCCCGCACGCAAGCACCCCGGAATCCCAAGGTCTACACTTTCCTGTCCATTCTAATCTATTTTTCTATATTTGTAAAGAATCTAAAAGCTTCACGCTTTCTCCTTTTTCTCCATAAATCTCACATTATCCGCTCCGAATTCTGCTCTCAGGCCAGAGAGCAATTCCTCATCCGCGTTCACAGCCCAGTTTTCTCCCAGCCGCCGTACCGCCCGCTCGCTGCGCACATAAATCACGACATAGTCCTCACCCTCGCTGTCCCGCAGCAAATCAAAGAGCTGAGCTTCCTTCTGCGCGTATTCCTGCTTATCCGCAAACTGCACCCAGAGCTCCCGGCCATTTTTCGGAGCCCACTGTGCCGCTGCGCCGCTTCTCGCCGATGTGTATTTCGCGCCTGAACTGCCATTTCCCGTCTGCGCGTATCCGCCACCTGAATCGCCATTTCCCGTCTGCGCGTATCCGCCGCCTGGCAGATTCATCCCGGCATATCCGGGATTGCCCGGCGTCAAGTCCGCTCCCTGTCTCTGCTCAAACGGCCAGATTCGCTCACTGATCAGCTTGCTTGGCCGATCGTCCTCGCAATTGACACGTCCACGCACAAACACCTTGTTTTCTTCAGACAAATATTGACTGTACGACTCATACTGGCTCGGAAAAACGACAACCTCCACCGTCCCTACCAGATCCTCCAGTGTCAGGAACGCCATTGTCTTATTGTTTTTTGTATATTTCACGGTTTTGTTTGTGATCATTCCGCCAATGACAGCTCTCGCTCCATCCTGCACTCTGGGAAGATTTGTCTCCTCATCCAGCTGAAAATCCGTGGTAACATTGGAAATCTGCTTCCGCCATTTTTCCTCGTACCGTTCCATCGGATGACCGCTGACATAAATGCCGAGCACTTCTTTTTCAAATGAGAGGAGCTGCTCTTTATCATACTCTCCGACGTCCGGCAGCTTTGCCTCGTACTCTTTTTTCTCCTCCTCGCCAAGCAGGTCAAACAGCGATATCTGCCCGGAGACGGAATCCTTTTTTTCCGCCGCCGCATGCTCCATAATCGCCGCATATCCCATCAGCATCTGCTTGCGGGTAGCCCCAAAGCAGTCCAGTGCGCCCGCTTTAATAAGGCTCTCCAGAGTCCGTTTGTTGACATCCTTATTGCCGGTGACGCGCTCGATAAAGTCCTGCAGGCTTCGAAAAAGCCCGCCCCGTTTCCGCTCCTCAACCACACTGTCAATCACAGGACGCCCGATACTCTTAATCGCGCTGAGCGCGTAGCGAATTTTGCCGGCGCACACAGAATCAGGCGGCGCATCCGCCGGAATCGCTTCACGATGGACGGAAAACGTACTTTCCCCTGTGTTAATATCGGGCGGCAGTATCTCTATCCCCATCTGGCGGCAGACCAGCGTGTACTCCGCCACTTTTCCCGGATTGTCGATCACGGACGTCATCAATGCCGCCATAAATTCGACCGGATAGTAATATTTCAGCCACGCAGTTTCGTAGGCGACAACCGCGTAGGCGGCGGCATGCGATTTGTTGAAGGCGTACCGCGCAAAATCAGTCATCTCATCGAAAATCTTATTCGCAGTCTGTTCGCTTATCCCATTCGCAATGCAGCCGGGTACCCCTTCTTCCTCATTGCCATAGACGAAATTCTGGCGTTCCTTCGCCATCACAGAATCCTTTTTCTTGGACATCGCGCGGCGTACCAGATCGCTGCGCCCCAGCGTATATCCGCCAAGGTCGCGCACAATCTGCATGACCTGCTCCTGATAGACGATGCAGCCATAGGTCGGCTCCAAAATCGGTTCCAGCTGCGGACAGTCGTAAACGATATCCTCCGGATGATTTTTCCCGTAAATATATTTCGGGATAAAATCCATCGGTCCCGGACGATAGAGAGAAATACCGGCAATGACGTCCTCCAGGCTCTGCGGCTTCAGCTCCTTCATAAAGTTCTTCATTCCCGTGCTTTCCAGCTGGAACACACCGTCCGTCTTTCCGGTAGCAAGCGAATCATATACGGCTTTGTCATTAAAATCAATCGCGTCAATATCAATCCTTTGTCCACTGCTTTTTTCCGCAAGCTTCACCGCGTTCTGAATCACCGTCAGCGTCCTGAGCCCCAGAAAGTCCATCTTCAGAAGCCCCAGCTCTTCAAGAGTTGTCATTGTAAACTGAGTCGTGATCGTGCCGTCGGATGCCCTTGAAAGCGGCACATATTCATCCACGCTTTTCTGGCTGATCACGACGCCTGCGGCATGCATGGAGGTGTGCCGGGGCAGCCCTTCCAGACGCTTCGACATATCGAGCAGCTCATGTACCTGCGCGTCGCTTTCGTACATGGTGCGGAGCTCCTGGCTCATCTCCAGCGCCTTATCCAGCGTGATATCCAGCTCCTTAGGTACCAGCTTCGCAATGGAATCACAGAGCGCATACGGCAGATCCATTACGCGCCCCACATCGCGAATCACGCCCCGCGCGGCCATCGTACCAAAGGTCACAATCTGGACGACCCGGTCCTTTCCATACTTGCGCACCACATAATCAATCACTTCCTGCCGCCGTTCAAAGCAGAAATC
>JAJQIE010000194.1 GCA_021199395.1 Lachnospiraceae bacterium
TTTCAATGTCTGTCAGAGACTCCATCTTCCATAATTTGGAAAAACCGCTTTATATTCTATTGGCTTAACTTAATGACATTGAAGCCGGAACTGTAACGATTACGGCCAGGGCAAACGGAAAAACAGCAAGCTGTACGATTACTGTGAAGGGTGTTTCCATTACTCTTGACAAAACTACGGCTACTTTAAATCCGGGGGATACGCTTCAATTGACAGCGACCGTGGACGGCACATCGGGAGCCATAGTATGGGGCAGTACAAACCCGTCTGTCGCAACGGTGGACAGTCAGGGAACCGTCAATGCGATCGCTGCAGGCACAGCCAAAATCAGCGCAGCCGTAAGCGGCTGTACAGTGGTCTGCGAAATAACAGTGGAAAATAAAATGACATGGACTGTGTATGGTACAGATTCCTGTTATCTGAAAATCAGCGGCACAGGAGACATGAAGGATTACACGGCATTATCAGGCGCTCCATGGAGTAAATACCATTCTAAAATCACAAGTGTCATCATAGAAGACGGGATTACCTCAATCGGGGCATACGCGTTTTATAATTTTTTCAGGATCAGCGCGGTATGGATTCCAGCAAGCGTCACAAGAATCGATGCAAATGCATTTATGCCGGGTATATCTCAGATTACAAAGGTTTATTACGGCGGCACAGAAGATGAATGGAACGAAATCAGAGGCGTGACAACCTTTTATAAATGCCTGAGCTCGCGCTGGGGGTACAAAATATATTATAGCCAGAATATATCATGATCCGCATTGATGCACACTCTTTCATTAAGTAATAGCCTGTAATTTTACGCATTAATAAACTGTAAAGAAGCTTAATCGGACAGGGGAACCCTTTTCCCCGCAGCCTCCCGCCTGATGCAAAGCCAGATACGACCCCGGCCGTAAAATTCCTTAATCGGCCTTAAAACTCCTTACCCGGCTCTGTAATTAAGCAGGAGGCTTTTTTGTCTCATTCTCGCCGCGCGGACGAGCGCCAACCAGGGAAACTCCTTACGCCGCCCTGCGCATAAAATACGATGGCTTATTCCTTCACAGCCGTCTGCTTCACCATCTGCAATGCTTTCGCCACCGGCGGCAGCGATATCACAATGATCGTGATCACACCCTCCAGCAATATGTAGGAATAATTGTAAATGATCGGGTACAGAGACGCCAGCGCCTGTGGGAAGTTCTCAGGCATATAGTCCATCCAGTACAGGTAGCCACCCAGTGAATGGAACGCACCGCGCACAAGAATCCCCAGCAGGTAGCCCTTGACCAGACCATTTTTGGATCTGGAAAAAACGCCCGCCAGGCCAAGCCCCGCAAAAGCAAGTACATAATCACAGCACACCTGGAAAAAGCTCAGCACGTACGGCTCCTGCAAAAACTGCAGAATTCCGTAGGCAAGCCCAGTCATGATACCGACCTTTACGCCATACCAGTTTCCGATCAGGCAGATGAACAGCATGCTGAACAGAGTCACAGAACCACCATAAGGCAGGTTAAACAGCTTCAGATAGGAAGTGATGAACGCAAGAGCCATCGCCATCGCACAGAACACCAGCTGCTTTGTAGACATTTTTTTGCCTGAATCGGCCTTCCCACGGAAAAAGCACGCGATAAGCACCAATGCGATCGCGGCGATCGCGCACAACGCATAGCCAAATGTGGTCAAACCACCATCTGCAGTAACAATAGACATAAAAAACTCCTCCTTCGTATACGCAAGGGGGAATCTCATCGCAGCAGGCACGCTTCTGTCGGCTCCCATTTACTTTACAGGAAACACCTGCCATGCACAGAAAGAATGCTGCGCTCCCTTCTGCTGAACCCACTGCAGATATTCATGCTTCCTTACGCCGGCATTATCCGGGTCAAGTGTTAAGGGTCAGAATCGAGTCGACTCATTCTCAGCGATGCGCTCCCCCAGCAATAAATTTTTCAAATTAACTATACTGCGCAAAATTAAAATTGTCAATTTTTATTCCCGCGCGGACAAGTTCATTGGATTCATGTCGTTACTGGTCAGGGTTGAAAACATAGTGGCAGCAAGCATCCGGCCCATCGCGCAGCGATTTTAATTGGCCGGATGCTGTTATAGGTCACACCTGTAGAGGTAAAAATAAGGTAAGTTTGGTCAGGGTGTGACCTGTAACTTCATGTCACACCTACGCCAGCATCCCGCCCAGCGTTCCGCCGCACGCGCACAAAACCAGTGCTGCGGCCGTTCTCGTCATCTCCGGCTGAAATGCTCGCTCTCCCATTCCTGACACCGCCAGCAGTACCAGAAAGTACAACATTCCAATCAGCAGCCCCCACAGGAATTTCCTTCTGTCTGCTTTTCTTCCACAGTACCACCCTCCGACAAAACAGGACAGCACATAGATGACCATAATGCCAATCTCCGTTTTTCCGGCATCCGGCTGAAGCTTCAAGAGTAAAAACGCAAACGCCAGCAGCAAAAAAACAGTTGTCAAAAGAGCCGCCGACAAAGCGGCCGCCGCTCTTCCAATGATTTTTCCCCGTCCCCGGAATGCTTCCACTTTCTCTCCCCCAATCTTTTTTAATATATGCAGAAGCCTTAACGCCCTGTTTTTCTGCAAACGTTTATCTCGTCACACAGTCCGGCCTCTGCTATGCCTGAGAAATATTTTTGTTACAGGCCACCCCTGCAATGGTTGTGATAACGTAAATTTGGTCATGGTGTAACCTGCAATGTTTTTTCCGGCTCCCTCAAAACCCGATACCAGTATCCAAACCTCCGCCCGCGCCCACAAAGCCCGGATGTTTTAAACCGATCAAATCCAAATGTGCGTGCCATATATTCTTCCTGTTGATTTTGCACGCCCGGCACACCCAGTATATAGCCTCCGTCTTTCGCCCGGCCAAGCAGAAGATGGCGGTACAGATAATAGCCGTGCTGGAGGAAGTTGCTTCTGCCAACCTGCCAGTTCTCCTGCTGAAGCGGCAGGATATCACAGAGCTTAATCTGTACGCAGTCCGCGAATTCATCATCCTGAAACGGCTGAAAGCGCTGCCGTCCCCGAAGCAGGACTTCCGCAGGATTTGGCCTTATACCGTGCACAGATACTGCTGCCTCCCGGATCTGTCGTGGACGCACAGACACAGGTTCCGATATTCCGGAGCTTACAGGCAAAACCGGGTTCCCAACGGGTTGGCGCTCTGGAAGCTCAGTCGGTATCCGATCCGGTGATTCTATCGGCGCCATCGGGATTTCCTCCGGTTTTTGCTCCGGGTGCTCCTGTTCCTGTCGCTTTGGCATTTCCTCCGGCTTTTGCTCCTGGTGCTCCTGTTCCTGTCGCTTTGGCATTTCCTCCGGCTTCTGCTCCGGCTGCTCCGGCTCATTTTCTTCTCTCTTTTGCGTTATCTTCGGATGCTCAGAGCGCTCGCCCCCGTGTTCCTCCTGTGCCCGTTCCGGCAAATCCAGGTGCTCACTTTCCGGTTTTAAAGACGAAGCCTCGTGATCCGGGAGCTCTGCTACAAAGCGTTCCGGAGCTACTGCTTCATCATCCCACACGGTAATGAATACCCTTCCCTCACCACTTTGAATCCGGATTCCCGTCATCTGTTCAAAATAATATTTCCCCAGTCCAACCGGCGCGTCCGCCCGCCACGCCCACTCTTCAGGGCTGCGGCACTCATGATTCACAGTGCCAAGCATAAATTCCCGCAGGTTCTCCCCGTCCCGAACAAACCCAAGCACATGTACCGGCGGCTCTGGAGACACTGGAACAGTCAGACGGAACAGAACCCTCCACATTCCATTGCGCAGTTCCACCTTGGCAAAACCCGCATTCTTTTGTTTTTTTCCATCTATGTATTCGTAAAAGTAAGCGATAAAACGCCTGTATTCCGTCATTTAAAAGCCTCCCTGCATATACTTTTTGACATGCCGGATCAGGCATAAACACACTTTCATCCAGCGCTATGGTATTGCCATGCCTCATCCTCCAAAAAGTATATGCGGAGGCAGTCTGATTTATGTGTACGCTTTTAACTGCAAAGGTATAAATATCATAGATAGCCTGGGTGCGGCCTGAAACAACAGGTATACACGGATTTACCAGATAAAAGCGTGTTCTTGTAATTCTCTGTCCTTTGCGGTATAATCTGCCTGAAAATCAAATGTAGAAGAAAGGAATGGGTATGTGTGCTTTCTCCCGGAAAGCACCGTGCAGAAAGCTATGGTACAAAAATGGAAAATCACAATCCCTGAGCTGACCGGAGATGAGGAGCGCGGTGTGTATGTGTACCTCCCGGAAGCCTATGATTATGAGCCGGACAGGCGCTATGGCGTGCTCTATATGTTTGACGGGCACAACGTCTTTTTCGACTCGGACGCGACCTACGGAAAGTGCTGGGGAATGAAGGAATACATGGATCGCACCGGTACGCAGCTCATCATTGCCGCGGTGGAATGTAATCACGATCCGGACAACGGGCGTCTGAAGGAATACACGCCTTTTCCGTTTCAGGAAGCCTCCATCGGCAGGGTCGAGGCGAAGGGCAGGTTCACTATGGAGTGGATGGTACATACTTTTAAAAAAGAGATCGATCGTCGATACCGCACCCTTCCGGATCGGGAGCACACCTTTATCGCCGGAAGCTCCATGGGCGGCCTGATGAGCCTGTATGCGCTTCTGGAATACAATGCTTATTTCTCCCGCGCGGCTGCTCTCTCCCCTTCCCTCTGGGTTGCCCCGGATTCGCTCGCGCAAATGATCCGAAATGCGCAGCTTCCCTCGGACTGCGTGCTTTATATGGATTACGGAGAAAAAGAGCTTTCCGGCCGCAAAGCAATGCTTAACACCTTTGCCCGCGTCACGGCAAAGCTGCAGAAAAAAGGGATCCTTCTGGAAAGCCGCATTGTTCCGGGCGGAACGCACTGTGAAGCGAGCTGGGAGCGGCAGATCCCGTTTTTTATGAATACCCTGTTATATCAGCAGACCAGAGTGTGATTCTGTCAGGGTACTGCGCAACTGAAAACCACATGCTAAGGATCTGTCAGAACAAAGTGGGCAAGCTTTCATCAACTCCCCTTTCTACGCTTCGGTCGGTGCGAAACGCGTGCCACTGGCACGCAGCACCCGCCCATCCCGAAATGAAAATACAGCCTTTAGCAGGTAAACCTGCACAGACTGTCTTTCCATTTCAATGCTGTTCTGAACTGTTACCATATATTATTTTCTGACAGTTCCTGATTTTATGAGAGGCACAAGCTCATGCACACACAATATTATTGCCAGGACAGTCCCGTGCTCGGACGGAAAATGGAATGCAAGGTATACGGTCACAAAGGCCGTCCTGTTCTGTTTATCCCCTGTCAGGACGGCAGGTTTTATGATTTTGAAAATTTTCACATGACAGACGTATGGGCGCCGTGGGTTGAAAACGGCGATGTTATGGTCTGCTCGATTGACACAATCGATCAGGAAACCTGGTCAAACCCAGGCGGAGATCCTCGATGGAGAATTGGGCGCTACGAACAGTGGATCCGCTATATTACTGACGAGCTGATTCCCTTCCTGCGGCAGCTTGCCAATGACTGCAACGGATGGAGCGGCTACCCCGGCGTTATGGTGTTCGGGTGCAGTCTTGGCGCCACGCACGCGGCCAATCTTTTCTTTCGCCGCCCGGATCTGTTCGACGGCCTGCTGGCGCTCAGCGGGATTTACTCCGCGGAATACGGCTTCGGCGCGTATATGGACGATCTGGTCTACGCGAACTCCCCGATCCATTATCTCGGCGGAATGTCCAGGGAACACCCGTATATCTCACTTTACAACCTCAAAAAAGCGGTCATCTGCAGCGGCCAGGGCCCCTGGGAAATGCCTGACTCCACGCGGACGCTGCAGCGGATCCTGGAGGATAAAGGTATCCACGCCTGGGTGGATCTCTGGGGAACGGACTGCAGCCATGACTGGTACTGGTGGTATCGGCAGACGGAATATTTCGTACCGTATCTGCTGGATACTGTCAGAAAATAACACAGGAATTATACTGTGAAGGTACTGAACAGTTACAGAACGAAAAAGGAAGAGGAAATTATGCAGAATTTTATTTTTATCTCACCAAACTTTCCGGCAAATTACTGGCATTTTTGCCGCGAGCTGAAAAAGAACGGCCTGAATGTACTGGGCATCGGCGACCAGCCCTACGATGAGCTGTCCGCTGACCTGAAAGACAGCCTGAATGAATATTACAAGGTAAGCAATCTGGAAAATGACGATGAGGTATACCGCGCGGTCGCCTTTCTGATCTACAAGCACGGGCGGATCGACTGGCTTGAATCCAACAATGAATACTGGCTGGAGCGCGATGCCAGACTGCGCACTGATTTTAACATCAAAAGCGGTTTTCAGGCTGACGACATCCCAAACATCAAATTCAAATCAAGGATGAAGGATTTTTACAGGAAGGCCGGGATTCCGGTCGCGCGCTACCACATGGTCGATACGCCGGAAGGCTGCCTTGCCTTTGCCGATGAAGTCGGCTATCCGGTCGTGGCAAAGCCGGACAACGGCGTGGGCGCGTCCCATACCTTCAAGCTGGAAAACGCTGCCCAGATAAAGCAGTTTTTTGAGGTCAAATGGCCGAACACTGTCTACATCATGGAGGAATTTGTGCAGGGCGAGGTGAATTCCTACGATGCGATCATCGACTCTCACGGTGAACCGATGTTTGCGACCGGCAACATCACGCCGGAATCCATCATGGATATCGTAAACAAAGCGGACAATGCCCTTTTCTATATTCTCAAAAATCTGCCCGACGACACGCGGGCGGCCGGACGCGCTACCATCAAAAGCTTCGGCGTCAAAAGCCGTTTTGTGCATTTTGAATTTTTCCGGCTCCAGGCGGACCAGGACGGGCTGGGGAAAAAAGGCGATCTTGTCGCGCTTGAAGTCAATATGCGGCCAAGCGGCGGCGTGACGCCTGATATGATCGACTTTGCGCACAGCACCGACGTCTACAAAATATGGGCGGACATGATTGCCTTTGACCGCTCCACCATGCCGGTCGGCGACTCGTCCTACTGTGCGTTCGCGGGGCGCAGGGATGGCAGAAACTTCATGATGTCTCAGGAAGACATCATGAAAAAATACGGCTCCCACGTAAAGATGGCCGAGCGCATACCGGACGCGCTCTCTGACGCGATGGGCAATCAGATGTATGTCGCCATCTTCGATTCCCAGAAGGAGATGAAGGAATTTTACGATGATATTTTAAAATGTAAAGAATGTTAAACGCAACCGGATCTGTCCACGACGTACACCAATGCTCCAGAATCTGACGATTCTGTCGCTAACCTATCGGGAGAAAACCCGCGAGCGCGTTTTCCTTCCGATAGGTTATATTATGGAAAAAAACCGCTTCCCATAATGCTCCAAAATCAAAAATAATACGTTCCGTTTATGATCATAAATTTTATACTGTAACTTCCCAAAGCAATTTATCACCCAGCTTCTTCTCTTTCACCCCGACTTCTTTGTTTTTATTGAAGCTGAACGTCAAAAGATAGCCCTTTTTCAAAGATAGCCGATCCAAATATCCGCACAGCTGTTCTTCACCATCCATATTATATTTTAAACCATACCAGATTTTTACCTCAATCAGGAACTGCTCGCCACGGTAATCCACAATAATATCTGTTCTCTTTTCATCACGCGTCTGTGCCTCAATATAATAATTCCCTGTTCCATTGATCACGGGTTTCAGGTACATCAGAAAAATCTTGCGTGCAAATTTCTCAACAAAGCTTTGATCGTTATCAGCATAAACATAAGTATAATGCGCCGCAAACCTGCGCAAAAGTGCTTCCATATCCAACCGTCCGTCTATAATAAACTGACTTTTATTCAGTTCCGCATCTTTCTTTGTGACATTATCAATCTTCTCTTCTGAAAGGAAATAATCATACAACACTACCTCAAAAATCCGGTTGGAAACCGCTACCTGTCCATTTACTGATTTGATATAATCAAACATTCTGGCCAGATTCAGCACCTCATTATGCGTATTAAAAGCTACGGATTCTCCCTCAAATAAAATACTGCGGAGCGTTTCCTTCAATTCCGGATAATCTTTCAATTGTTTAATCATATCCTCAAGCAATGCCATATTTGAGGTTTCAACCATCCTGGCGGCAACTACCACACCTTCCCGTGTCCATGCTGCTGTGTGATTTGGAAATCCGGATGACCCCGCCACATTTTCGTCCAAACGCTTACACATGGCGGAAACCAGTACCGGATAACCAGATGTATAATCGTATATGATTTCCGATATCATCCGAATATCCATTCCCGTCTGATGATCATTCTCATATACTCTCAACATACCTGCGATATCCGATGTGGAAAAGCTTAAATCTTCGTCAAATTCCGCAGCAACATTCCAAGGACTATTGTATCTGTGTTCTTCTTCTGGACGAAGCTTCAATTTCAGATTTTTGATATCATACACCCCCGCCAGAATCACACTTTTGAACGTCTGATCCAGGCCATCTTCCCGGTCAATATATTTATCGCGAAGCAATTCCAGCAACTGCAGCATTTTCTGATTATCAGAAGCCCGGTCGGCCTCATCAATCATAAGAATCACCTCCCGGTCACTGTTCAGGCAAAGTTCCGTGATCCTTACATCCAGTTCAGAGAATGGGTCATCTATATCCAATGGGCGGCTCCAGTTTTGAATCACTTTTTCCGGCATACGTATCTGCCGCATTGACTTACTTACCCTCCTGATAAAGCTCGTTACCAACTGGGCGTCAGACTTAAAGATAGCATTCGACCAGGCCAGACTAATCTGAATGCAATAATATTTTTCATGCAGCTTTCTGGATATTGCCCTAAGCGTCGATGTCTTTCCATACTGTCTACCGCGGTTAATGGAAAAATACTTTCCATTCTCCACATATTTAGCAATAATTCGATCAACTTTATCACTTATGTCAACCATATAATGTTTTTGTGGATTACATACTACCTCTGTGTTAAAGCTTCTCATAGTCCCGCCTCCACCTGAGCAAAAATCCTGCCCGTTCTTAAAGTGCAGTATAGCAT
>JAJQIE010000173.1:0-7640 GCA_021199395.1 Lachnospiraceae bacterium
AGACCCCTTGGAGAAGACGAGGTAGATAGGGCAGGGGTGGAAGTGTGGCAACACATGGAGCTGACTGCTACTAATCGGTCGCAAGCTTATCCAGAAAAAAAGGAAGCTGGGGAAGGTTGCAAAGTCTGTAGGAATATAGTATTCTGTATGTGGTTTTGAAGGTACGGTGGATAGATTGTATCTATGTGATTCAGGTTTTCTGAATATATTGATTGGTTTTGTTTGTTGATATTCTGCGCAGATGCATTGCATCTGCGTTTTTTATATAATAGGAAAGTTCTCCGAACCTTCCTATTATATAAAAAATTATGCGCACGGATGCATATGGTGTTTTATTGCTTTGCAATATGCATCCGGCGCGGCAAAAAATTTCTGAAATGACAGGGGGCTTTGTGCTTTGGGAAGAAGGTGTTTTATAGTCGGGGCGGGAGAGTTCGAAGGCTTTGTGTCTGTGCGTGGCGGAGATGGCCAAAGGACTGCTCCGATTTCAGGCGATCTGGTGATCGCTGCTGACGGCGGATATCGGCATTTGCGGAAGCTTGGCATGGAACCGGATGTACTTCTGGGTGATTTTGACTCGTTGAAAATGGTGCCGGAGCATGAGCACCTGATTCGTCATTCCCCAATCAAGGATGATACGGATATGGCGCTTGCGGTCGCTTACGCGGCAGATTTGGGCTGTGATACTTTTTTCCTTTATGGCGGAATGGGCGGCAGACTTGACCATACACTCGCGAACCTGCAGCTTTTGACAGGTATGGCTGAAAAAGGTCTGGAGGGCTATCTGATCGGACAGGGCAATTTCATTACATCGGTTAAGAACGGAAGTATCTGCTTTCCGGAAACGGCCTCCGGATTGATTTCGGTTTTCTGTATGGGAACGCGGGCGGAAGGAGTCTGTGAGACCGGCCTTAAATACGCTCTCGACGATGCCGTCCTGACCTGTGACCGGGCGCTTGGAGTGAGCAATGAGTTCATTGGACAGGAGAGCTGCATTGAGGTGAAAAATGGCACGCTGCTGATTCTCTGGGGAGTGGAAAATGGTCTTCCCCATAGGCTGGAATACAGGAAAGAAACTGTCGGGGTGGAAAACGGGAACGGATGCAAAGAAGTGAAGGGAGGCGAGCGGGCGTGAAAAAACCACAGATACTATATAGAATATGGCTGATTGTACTGGCATTTTTACTTATAGTGTATTCACTGGAGATTGAACCGATAGAATCCATACTGTGGGGCACCGGTTCGGCGGACGCGTTGTTTTTATTTCTGATGATGGATCTTCTGTGTATCCTGATGCTTGTGACGGGGCGTATTTCCTGGTGCGGCGGTATCAGCGAGGAGAAGGCGGCTGGATATTCCCGGCAGGAGTGTATCAGGGCAGCGCTCTGGCAGCTGGCTTTTTTTGCAGCGGCGACGGTTTTGTATCTTTATTATTGTTTTGGGCTGGAAAACACGTTAAGGAGAAGCAGTACCAGGGACACTATGACGGCGGCGCTTCTGCTGTGCGCAGCCGCGGTGCTCAGTGTGAAGCGGCTGAACGCGGGAAAAAACGATTGACACTCATTTCGAATGGTGCTATTGTAGCTTTGAATAAAAATACGGATATTTTTATGTTTATAAAGTGATGCTCGCATCAGCGGGCATGGTAATTTCAGCTCAACGGAAGAGAAAGGATACTGAAAATGGCAGGGTTCGGAGCATGGTGGGCAAAGTTTCAGGCTGATTTTATACAGTGTTTTATAGAGCAGGATCGCTATAAGCTCTTGCTGGGCGGCATTCAGGTGACGATCAAGGTAGCGCTTCTTGCGACGATTCTGGGGATTCTGATCGGCTTTTTGATTGCGCTGTGCAACCTGTCCCAAAATCGCCTGTTGCGCTTTATTGGCGGGGTTTATACGGATGTGATCCGGGGTACGCCGTCTGTTACTCAGCTTATGATCATTTACTTTGTGGTGTTTGCCTCAATTTCGTGGGACAAATGGATTATCGGTGCGATTGCTTTCGGCATCAATTCCGGCGGCTATGTGGCGGAGATTTTTCGCGCCGGTATCCTGTCGATTGACAAGGGACAGACGGAGGCGGGGCGTTCTCTTGGACTTACTTCTTCGCAGACCATGACGCGGATTGTTTTGCCGCAGGCTCTCAAAAATATTTTTCCTACCCTTTGCAATGAATTTATTGTGCTGATTAAAGAGACTGCCATTATGGGCTATGTGGGTCTTGTGGACATTCAGAAGGCGGGCGATTACATTAAGAGCGCGACATTTAAAGCGTGGATGCCTCTTTTTGCCGTGGCGATTATCTACTATGTGCTGATAAAGATACTGAATCTGGGGCTGAAGAAGATCGAAAGCAGTCTGAGGAAATCAGATATCAGATAGGAGAAGACGTGCATGATCAGAGTGGAAAATTTGCGTAAGGATTTTAATGAGCTTCAGGTTCTGAGAGGAATCGATGAGCATATAGGCAAGGGCGAGGTCGTGGTGGTGATCGGTCCCTCCGGCTCCGGGAAAAGCACCTTCCTGAGATGTCTGAACCGGCTCGAAGAGGTGACGGACGGACATATCTACGTGGATGGTGAGGAAATCACATCCCCGAACGTAAATGTCAATCATATCCGGCAAAAGATGGGGATGGTGTTCCAGCATTTCAATCTTTTCCCGCATCTTACGATTCTGGGAAACATTACACTGGCTCCGGTTCTCACAAAAAAGCTGGATAAGACGGCAGCGGAGACAGAGGCGAGGCGTCTTCTGAAAATGGTTGGCCTGGAAGAAAAAGCGGAGGCTTATCCGGCGCAGCTTTCCGGCGGACAGAAGCAGAGGGTCGCGATTGCAAGAGCGCTGGCGATGGAACCGGAAATTATGCTGTTTGATGAGCCGACCTCCGCGCTGGATCCGGAAATGGTCGGAGAGGTGCTTGAGGTCATGAAGCAGCTTGCCAGATCCGGAATGACAATGGTGATTGTCACGCATGAGATGGGGTTTGCGAGAGAGGTGGCTTCCAGGGTGCTTTTTATGGATCAGGGCGTGATCATGGAGAGCGGAACGCCGGAGCAGATTTTTACCAGCCCGCAGAATGAGCGCACGAAGCTTTTTCTGAGCAAGGTGTTGTAAAAAAGTGTGCTTCTTGAAGTTTAGTAAATTCGCGAGTGTATACGAAAGCACATTTTTTGTAAAGGATATGCATAGCTCTTAATGGGGCTTTCATATAATCTGTCGCGCATTTGAATGAAAGGTGCGCGGTATACTATCATCAGGAGGAGGATAAAACGATGAAAAAAATGACAAAGGCAATGGCAGCGGTTCTTGGCCTGACTATGCTGGCAGGTCTTAGCGTATCCGCGGAGGGTACGATCACTTTTGGGACAAACCCGGAATTTCCGCCGTTTGAGTATGTGGTAGCTGAGGGCGTGATTGATATCTATGACGGTATTGACATGGCTATCGCAAAACAGATTGCGGAAGACAATGATATGGAAGCGGTCGTTGAGAACTATGAGTTTGATTCTCTGCTGATTGCTCTGCAGAACGGTCAGATTGACGCGGTTATTGCGGGAATGACGGTTACGGAGGAGCGCGCGCAGTCGGTAGATTTTTCCACATCCTATTATACCGCTACTCAGGTTATGATCGTGCCGGAGGATTCGGACATTACCTGCGCTGCTGACATGGAAGGAAAGACCATCTGCGTTATCCAGGGCTATACCGGCGAGACCTGCGTGCAGGAGCTTGGATATGAGTATGAGTCCTTTAAAAAGGGCAGCGAAGCGGTTATGGAGCTGGTAAATGGCAAATGTGATGTCGTTGTGATTGATTCCGCAACGGCCGAGAAGTATGTAGGCGATAACGAAGGCCTTAAAATCGTGGAGGATGAGGAAGCTTTCGGCGCTGAGGAGTACGCGATCGCGGTAGCGAAGGGCAATGACGAGCTGCTCGAAATGATCAATACCTCCATCGAAAGCATGTTAGAGGACGGAACGATCGCTGAAATCGCTGCGGAGTATATGGACGCGGATACAGAAGAGGAAGCCGATACTGAGGCTGAGACAGAAGCTGACGCAGAGGAAGAGGCAGCAGAAGAGACGGAAGCTGAGACGGAAGAATAATTTCGGATATGTAAAACAGAAATTCGATTTGCGGCATAGCTGTAAATGAAATGGTATGGGGGCTGCTGCCTCGACCGGAATCCGGTCGGCGCACGGTCCTCATTTGTCTTATCGTTTGCCATCTTGCCATTCTTTGCCGTGCGTGGTATACTCTCAGAGGAAAAATTTTAGTGAATGGCAAGCAATAGTGTAATGTCAGGATAGAACAGCATGTAAGGAGAATGGAAAATGAAAAAACCAACTGTTTTAATGATTCTGGATGGATACGGGCTGAATGAGAACTCGGAGGGAAATGCAATCGCGCAGGCGAAGACTCCGGTGATGGATCACCTCATGGCGACCTGTCCCTTTGTACAGGGTGCCGCGAGCGGACTGGCCGTAGGACTGCCGGATGGCCAGATGGGCAATTCAGAGGTGGGACACCTGAATATGGGCGCGGGGCGCATTGTGTATCAGGATCTGACCAGAATCACGAAGGAAATCGAGGACGGCGACTTTTACGAGAACGCTGAGATGAAGCGCGCGATGGAAAACGCGAGAGAGAACAACACCAGTCTTCATATGTGGGGACTTCTTTCAGACGGCGGCGTTCACAGCCACAACACGCATGTATATGCGCTGCTGGAAATGGCGAAGCGCTATGGTCTGACAAAGGTGTATGTACACTGCTTCCTGGACGGCCGCGATACGCCGCCGACCTCCGGTAAGGATTATGTGCAGGCCCTTGCGGACAAGATGCAGGAGATCGGTGTGGGTGAGATCGCGTCTGTATCCGGGCGCTATTACGCGATGGACCGGGATAACCGCTGGGATCGCGTAGAGAAGGCATACCGTGCTCTGGCTTACGGCGAGGGAGAGACGGCCTCCACAGGCG
Source organism: Lachnospiraceae bacterium (assembly GCA_021199395.1). Lineage (GTDB taxonomy): Bacteria > Bacillota > Clostridia > Lachnospirales > Lachnospiraceae > Choladousia. The sequence goes on from JAJQIE010000173.1 coordinate 4,983, forward strand.
TAGAGGCGGTGGCGCAGTCCTATGCGAAGGATGTAACGGATGAGTTTGTGGTGCCGACGGTCGTTCTGAAGGATGGCGCGCCGACCGCGACAGTCCAGGACGGAGATTCTGTGATTTTCTTTAACTTCCGTCCGGATCGGGCCAGAGAGATCAGCCGTACCTTTTGCTGTGATGAATTTGACGGGTTCGACCGCGGGGCACGCCGCAGGGTGGTGTATGTCTGCTTTACGGAGTATGACGTGACGATCCCGAATAAGACGGTCGCTTTCCCTAAGGTGTCTGTGACAAATACGTTTGGAGAATATCTCGCGGCGCACAATATGACGCAGGCGAGAATCGCGGAGACGGAAAAATACGCGCATGTGACGTTCTTCTTTAACGGCGGTGTGGAAGCTCCGAATCCGGGCGAGGATCGTATCCTTGTAAAATCCCCTAAGGTCGCGACCTATGACCTGCAGCCGGAGATGAGCGCTCCGCAGGTGTGTGAGAAGGTGGTCGAGGCGGTGACTTCCGGCAAATATGACGTCGTGATCACGAATTTCGCGAATCCGGACATGGTTGGCCATACCGGCGTGCTTGAAGCTGCGATCAAAGCGATTGAGACGGTAGACGAGTGCGTGGGTAAGGTAGTGGAAGCGGTGAAGTCCGTGGATGGAAAGCTTTTTATCTGTGCAGATCACGGAAACGCAGAGCAGCTCATTGATTATGAGACGGGTGCGCCGTTCACCGCGCATACGACAAATCCGGTGCCGTTTATCCTTGTAAACTGCGGCGAGGGCGTTGGTCTGCGCGAGGGAGGCCGTCTGGCGGATATCGTTCCGACCCTGATTGAGCTGATGGATATGGAGCAGCCGGCGGAGATGACAGGACAGTCTCTGCTGACACACGGCGCGCAGGCATGATATGCCGGAGCAATAATAATCGTATTGTCTGCAGCGCAGGCTGAGCGTTGCTTCAAAAAGCTGTCAGATAAAGTCAAACAAAATATATTTTTGTGATCTGCGGCGTATGGTAAGGTCTGGAAAATGGGGAGATAATCTCCGCTTTCCGGATCTTTTTCAATTATTATGTAAAAAAGAATTAATAAAATTAAAAAAATACTTGTATATTCGAAAAGATTTCGTTACAATAAAGCAATACTGGTTGACATTTTTATGAAATCAATGGAAGGAAAGTAAAAAATGAAAGCGAAAGAAAGGGTGCGCGCGTTCAGACGGAACCTGACGCATATGCTGGCTGTGATGGGTATGATGCTTGCGCTGCTGTTTGTCGTGCAGCCGCAGACAGCGGAAGCGGCGACCAAAATCCAGGGAATTGATGTATCTAAATGGCAGGGGACGATTGACTGGGCGAAGGTAAAAAAGGCGGGGATTAAGTTTGTAATGATTGGCACCGGCCGCTATAAAAATGGCGTGGCTACCCCGGACAGCAAATTCGATACAAATATTGAAGGCGCGATTGAGCAGGGGATTTATGTGGGCGTCTATCACTACGCAACGGCTACGACTGTTGCTGACATGCGCAATGCCGCGGACTATGTGCTGGATCTGGTTGACGGTTATAAGATTTCCTACCCGATTGCGCTTGATATGGAGGATGATGTCTACAAATCCATGACGAACGCAAAGAGAACAAAGCTTGCGATTGCGTTTATGGAGGTAATCGAGGACGCCGGATATTATCCGATGATATATGCGAGCGATAACTGGTTCCAGGACTATATGGATCTGACCAGTCTGGCCGGGTATGATTACTGGGTGGCCTGCTGGTCTTATACGCCTGTCACTACGCCGCTTTCCATGTGGCAGTACAGCTCTACGGGAAAGGTGAGCGGTATTACGACCGCTGTGGATCTCGATTACAGCTACAGGGATTACTCCACAATCATTACGCCGAGGACCTCCGCGTCCTCCCGGCGGTCTTCATCGACCGGCTGGCAGACGGATGGAACGAACCACTGGTATGTGGAGGATGACGGCACGATTCCGACCAGCACATGGCTGACCGTAAATGGCAGAAAGTATTACGTGGATGCAAACGGCTATCGTGTGAGCGGATGGGTAAAAATCAACGGTTCGTATTATTATTTCAAAACATCCAGCGGCGTCATGCATACGGGCTGGCTGACTGTAAACAATAAGACCTATTATATGGATACATCGACCGGAGCGCGGCGGACGGGCTGGCTGACTGTAGACGGCAGTAAATATTATATGAACACGAATACCGGTGTGCTTACTACTGGCTGGCTGACTCTGGACGGGAATACTTATTATCTGAGAAAATCAAGCAAATACCTGGGCGTAATGGCTACCGGCTGGCTAAAGGTTGGAAGCAGCTATTATTATTTCGATCCGGATACAGGTGTGATGCAAAAAGGCTGGATCACGGTCGACGGGAATACGTATTTCCTGAACCGTAAGACCGGAGCGCGGCGGACGGGCTGGCTGACCCTGAGCGGAAAGAAGTATTATCTCAGGAAATCAAGCAAAAAGCTGGGTGTAATGGCTACCGGCTGGTTAAAGATCGGCAGTAAGTATTATTACTTTGACCCGGATACAGGCGAGATGCAGACGGGCTGGGTGACAGTGGATGACAATACATATTTCCTGAACCGTAAGACCGGAGCGCGGCGGACGGGCTGGCTGACCCTGAGCG
>JAJQIE010000173.1:7740-9030 GCA_021199395.1 Lachnospiraceae bacterium
CTACCGGCTGGTTAAAGATCGGCAGTAAGTATTATTACTTTGACCCGGATACAGGTGAGATGCAGAAAAATACGACGATCGGCACCTATGTCCTTGGCGCGGACGGAGCCTGCACGAACCGATAAATACAGGTACGGAAAATTCCTTATTCGCCTTTTGAACGGTTAGGTTCTGGTCACACCTGCATAGAAAAAAGGGAGATAAATCCGTTTGGTGTGACCTGTAAAATCGGTTCGTTCACATGAAAAACACATTCATACGGTATATTGAAAAAACGTGAGAAGTGAGTAGGAGCCGACAGGTCGCCTGCTGCTCGATTACTGTCATGAAAGGGGATTACTTATTATGAAATGGTGGAAAAAATACGGAGCGCTGGCAATGTCGGCAGTGGTGCTCTCAGGCGCCTGTGTGGAGGCCGGAATATTGTATACATCTAATTCGGCAAATGCTGAAGAGACAGAAGAGACACAGCGTGTAACTCTGAATGTTGTAAACGATGAGGAAACGATTGAGGATGTCGGGGAGTCTGAAACGGGGACGCCGGATGAGTCTGAGACAGCGGCAGGTTCTGCGGATGAAGCGGAGGCTTCCGGGGAATCCGAGAGAGTGACCCTGAATGTAGGGGGCGGCGATGCGCAGACATCGGCTGAAGACGCCGCGGAGGAAGAGACCTCTGCGGAAACGGAAGAGCTGCAGGAAAGTGAGACGGAGGAGATCGCTGAAAGTGCGGAAGAGATCGAGATTGGCTCCGGGACGCAGATCGGATCGGTAGAAACCGGCACAGGCAGTATTGTGACGACGGATGTGTCTGAGATTGTTGAGAACTGCCTGCCTTCCATTGTTTCAATTTCATACGATATTGCGGAGGAGACAGATTCCGATACGGAATCCTCATCGGGAACGGATGGGTATTATTATTCGGACGGATATTATTACTATATTGATGAGACGACGGAAGAGGATGTGGAAGAGGAGACGACGGCTTCCGGTATTATCATCGCACAGACGGATGAAGAGCTTCTGATCGCGACGAATTGCCATGTGGTAAGCGATGCGACAAATCTGACGGTCAGCTTTTCCGTGGATGCGGAGGATGAGAAGGATCTGACCGTTTCCGCAAAGGTGAAGGGCACAAGCTCTGGCTATGATCTGGCGGTGATTGCGGTACAGATCTCAGATATCGATTCCTCAGTGCTGGAGCAGCTCAGGGTCGCGACCCTTGGCAGCTCGGAGGATCTGAAGGTTGGCGAGGCGGCCATAGCGATCAGTAATGCGTCCGAATATGGGCAG
>JAJQIE010000024.1 GCA_021199395.1 Lachnospiraceae bacterium
AAATATATCCCTCCGTGCCGGAAATCTCGGAGCAAAACGGATATGCAAAGCTTATTTCAATCAGGCCATCCTCCTTTGGAAAAACGCTGACGCTTTCCGCCTCTTTGATCAGCGCTGCCAGGTTCGTGCGCATATCCGCGGGTGACGACGCCATTATGATCAGGCAATCCGCAGTCATCCGGATCTGCCCGGAAAAATGCTCTGTATCTACTACGATATCCATCGGTGCCGCTTCCGCCAGCGTCAATGCCTTTTCCGTCAATGTCTGGAATCTCTCCAGCCGCTCCTTCCGGATCACCTGATAACGGCCGACCTGCATGCTTTTCACCCGTTCTTCCAGTTCTGCTGCTTCCCGCTCCAGGCGCATCGCCTCCGCATCCCGCAGATCATCCGGGGCAGCCTCCTTTCGCGCCTCCTCCTGCTGCTCAATTCTCCGCCACATTTCTGATTCCTCAGAATAATACCTCTTTTCTATCCTCATGATTGTATTCCTCCTCCGTTTGTTAGCTGTGCGCTCATATTTTATAGTCTATCAGAACATACCGAAATCTACAATCATAATGTATGCTATAAGTGTATAAAATAATAGCTGTCAGCTAATAATTACGGGAGATAAAATGAGTCAGAATACATCAAATCCGAATTCTCTGGGAACCACCCTTGGGAAAAGAATCAACGAGGTGAGAAAAGACCGCGGATACACCAGCGACCAGGTATCCGAATTTTCCAATATGAGTCCTGATTATCTGCGGCAGATCGAGTGCGGAAAATGTAATAAAACGCCAAGCCTCGCGCTGTTTATTGATATCTGCAACGCGCTGCAGGTTTCGCCGGATTATCTTTTGCAGGATCAGCTCACATCAAACGAAATCACACCGATCAAAGAGCTGGAAAACATGTGGAAGCTGCTGCCTCCATCAAAACAGGAGCTTGCCTTCACCATGATAAAAGCCGCTCTGAATTATAACGAGGATCCCAATGAGGAAAAAGAGAATCTGCCTGCAGACTCTAAAAAGTCAGATACATAGCACAACAGCATTCCCATTTCCTTCGTTCCCCGCTGCCATCCGGCGAAAAGGCTTTCCTGCTTCGCCGATGGCACACCGCAAAAGCATCAGCGGTCAGCGCTATGCCTGCTCTTTTATTCTGATCTGTTTTGCTCTGATCTGTTTTTTCCTTATCCGTTCTCATCTCCAAATTATATCCATTCAAAAGATTTTTTAAGAAAATACATATAGATTTTCAATTCTTACTCCGTCTTAGCTTTAGAAGGGAATAAGTCTGTCTTTTCCTCCAAAAGATCAGCCGATACAGCATAAAATCATAAATGCAGGTGACAAAAGTGGAAATATTGTATAATTTAGTAGACAATAGCAAGCGCACATGATACTATTAAGAAAATGATATCAAAAAGAAGAGCTGCGGAACCATACATCTTATCCCTTTTCTGCAAAGGCCCATAAGCATTGGCACAAAGGATATCACCAGTCCTGCGTATTGGATGATATACAGAAAATCAAAGGAGGTCATGGTTATGAAAGAAAGCAAAAAGAAAAAAATCTCCCTGTTGGCATTGCTTCTGCTGCTATGCCTGGTGATGGCGCCAGTGCAGGCATCCGCGGCGAAGGTCAGTCTGAACAAGACTGCCGCGAGTGTGAAAATCGGCAAGACGATAACACTGAAGGTAAGCGGTACATCATCAAAAGTCACCTGGAAAAGCAGTAACAAATCCATAGCAAAGGTGAGCTCTAACGGCGTTGTTACCGGTGTTTCTCTGGGTACGGCAAAGATCAGGGCAACGGTCAATGGCAAGACCTATTCCTGCAAGGTCACAGTCAAAAACGCCAATGCCACCGCGAAATCCCTGAAATTTACGACATCAGGAGGCGAATATTTTATCATTGGGGAGTCCAAAGCTAAAATAAGCTTCAAGCTGTCCGCGACCTCCGCGAATGTAGTCGTATATATTAAAAACAGTTCGGACGAGACGGTATATAAAAAAAGCTACAAAAAATGTACAAAAGGCAAGACATACAGCTTCACCTGGAATGGCGCTGATACGGACGGAGGTATGGTGAGCGCCGGAACCTACAGGGTACAGGTCAGGGCTTATGAAACCAGGACCACCTCTGATTGCCTTATCCTTTACAGCCAGCAGTTTTCAGGAGGTACAGGTACTTCATCCGATCCATTCAGGATTGCTTCTCTGGAACAGCTGCAGAACATCCCCCGGTTCAACGGCTGTTATTTCAGGCAGACCAAAGATATCGACGCGGGCAACGGTACCATCACCGGAATGTTTCCTAAGGATACCAAATTCACCGGAACATATGACGGCGGCGGATACACGATTTCAAACCTCTGTATCAGTATAAATACAGGCTTCACCGGCACCACTGTCAATGGCCTGTTCGCTTATATTGCCAAATCAGGAGCCGTGAAAAATCTGAATTTTTCCAATGTGAATGCGCCTGATGCAAAGGCCAAAGTTGCAGGTGTCCTGTGCGGTTACAATGAAGGAAAAATTTCAAACTGCACATTTACCAGATGTAATGTCAGCAGCCAGGGAAGAAAAGATATTTACTTAGGGATTGTATGCGGATACAATCTGGCAGATGGAACAATCACACAATGCACAACATCTGACTGCAGCGTTTCGAAAGGAGACGGCTATAATGGCAGGGCGGGAAGCATTGCCGGTATAAACGCCGGGAGTATATACGACTGCACATCCACAAATGTATCTGTATCCGCAATAGACTATTACAGCTACTCAGGAGGTCTTGTCGGTTCTAATAAAGGAAACCTGATCAACTGCACAGCTACCGGAGAGGTCTCCGGTTATCAGCCCGCAGGGATCTGCGGATATAATTCCGGCCTGATAAAACGCTGTTATTTTACAGGTATCGCTAAGAGCCTGACTGTGCATCACGATGAGGGAACCATCTCTTAACCGCCCAAGTCCTGATGCCCGCACTGTCGTTGAGCCGTTTATGAGAAATGTCTGAAAAGAAGTGATGCAGCGAAAGACAGACGCTGTTACACTGACTGATAAATTTCTGAGAGCAGCTTCCGTCCCGTCGCTGTACGAAATACAGTTTCTCTAAACCGCTCAATGACCTGCCGGCTCATCTGGCTCTCTGAAGCGTTGACAAGAAAATCCGCTTCCAGAAGGATCTGATAATCAGCCCCGTCAATATCCTTATATGTATGATGATGGCCTACCAGATAGCAGATTCTGTCTAACTGCTTTTCCGGCAGGTCAAACCCGGCGTAAAACTCTCTTGCCAGAGGAATGCCTTCCTTCTGCTGGTACTCTCCCGCGGTATTTCCATATTTTGCGCGGCACAGGGGGCAGGCAATATCGTGTACGATGGCCGCCAGCTCTAAAATCCGCTGTGTTTCCCCGTCCAGCTTCTCCAATTCACCTATGGTTCTGGCATATCCCCACACTTTTAAAAAATGCTCAATATCATGGATATTCCCATCGTAAAACAAAATCATTTTTTCTACAGCCCTCGCTATCATGCTTACCTCCTGTATGTGATATCAGGCTTCGAGCGGCAAAAAGGTACGGATCGAAGCACGTAGCGATCCGTAATATCATACGCTTTTTTCGCTCGAATCACATCATGTTTTTATGGAAAACAATAATTTATTATATCAGCCTGCCGCGCAGCGGACAAGGGAAAATTTTCTGCTTCATATCAGGAAAATCAACGTGTCTGCGGCAGATGCTGAGGCGAACAGCCTGATCGGGATGTGAGGTATAACTATTTTCCTGTTTAATTGTCAACTAATATAATTATATGGTTGACAATTAAACAGCCTCTGTGATAAAATCCCCCTTGCTTTGCGGATTTTTTCCCGTAAAAAGCACTCTGCAAAAACAACGATGATTGGAGAATGACAAATGAGGACAAAAAAGACATCAAACCTGATTCTGTGCGCACTTTTTGTTGCGCTGATTATTGTAGGCGCTTTTATCAAAATTCCCGTTCCCGTTGTGCCATTTACGCTTCAGTTCCTGTTTACAATGATGGCCGGGCTTCTTCTCGGCGGGAAATGGGGCGCTGCGGCGGTCTGCATCTATATCCTGCTCGGTCTGCTGGGACTTCCGGTATTCGCGGAGGGCGGCGGCCTCAGCTATATTTTCCGGCCAAGCTTCGGCTATCTGATTGGCTTTGCGCTGGGAGCTTATGTCACCGGGACGCTTGCGAACCGTGTCGCACATCCGGACTACCGTCGGCTTCTGGGCGCGAATTTTCTTGGCCTCGCAATTGTCTATGCCTGCGGCATGATTTACTACTATCTCATCAGCGACCTGTACCTTGGCACGCCGATCGGGCTGTGGCCGCTGTTCCTCTACTGCTTCCTTCTCGCCGTACCCGGAGACATCGCCCTTTGCATTGTAGCGGCAATTCTGGGGAAGAGACTGATTCCTGTGGTGCAAGCCGGCAACATCAGCTGATTCACAGCGATTCGGCAGTACGTTTTATTATCCATGCAAAAACAATGAAAGGATGAGCTTTCAGATGAGTAAAACACTGTTTGTGACGGGAACCGGAACCGATATTGGAAAAACCTATGTCACGGGACTGATTCTCAAAAAACTCCATGTCTGTAAAAAATCCGCCGCCTATTATAAGGCAGCCATGAGCGGAAATATCCGGGGCGCTGACGGAAAGCCGGTTCCCGGAGACGCCCTGCCTGTCAAAACGGTTGCCCAGCTTGAGCAGCCGCTGTCCGAAATGTGTCCCTATGTCTATGAGGCCGCAGTCTCCCCACATCTCGCGGCTCGAATGGAAGGAAATCCCGTAGCTCTGGAACAGGTGCTGTCAGGCTTTGACGCAGTCTGCGAAAAATATGAGTATGTCACGGCGGAGGGCTCCGGCGGGATCCTCTGTCCGCTTCGATTTGACGAGCAGAAGCTTTATCTGGAGGATTTTATCAAAGCCAGAAATCTGGGGTGTCTGCTTGTCGCTGACGCTGGTCTTGGCACGATCAATTCTGTCGTGCTTACCATAGAATACATGAAAGCGCGCTCCATTCCGGTTCGCGGCATTTTCTTTAACCATTTTTGTCCCGGCAATCCCATGCATGAGGATAACCTCAAAATGTGCGAATATCTGACCGGTCAAAAGGTGCTCACCTGTATCAGAGACGGAGATACCGAGCTGGATATTCCGTCGGATATATTGCAGTCGCTTTATGCATAAAGCGCGGAAAGGAAGAATCTCTATGATCTGGTATCCCTATGAACAGATGAAAACAATGAAAGCACCCTACAAAATTGTTGACGCACAGGGTGTTTATCTGTACACAGAAGATCAGAAGCTGATCGACTCTGTATCCTCCTGGTGGAGCGTTATACACGGTTATAAGCACCCTGAAATGAACCGGGCAATTCAGGAGCAGCTGGAAAAATTCGCCCATATCATGCTGGGCGGCCTGACTCATGAACCGGTGCAAAGGCTTTCGGAAAAGCTGCAGAACTGGCTGCCGGGAGATCTGGACTATTGCTTTTTTTCCGACTCCGGCAGCGTAGCAGTTGAGGTCGCGTTAAAAATCGCGCTCCAGTATTACGTAAACCAGAATCAGACACAGCGCACAATGGTGCTCGCGCTTGAGCATGCCTATCACGGCGATACCTTTAAAACAATGGAGGTTGGGGATGACGAGGATTATCATTTCGTCCTGAAAGCCTATGGAAAAAGCAGACATGTCGTCCATATTCCAACCGATATCGACGCTCTGGAGCAGGCTTTTGCCCAATACCACTCACAGCTGAACTGTTTCATCGTGGAGCCGCTGCTCCAGGGGGCCGGAGGAATGCGGATGTACGACGTTTCCTTCCTCAGGCGCGCGCGGGAGCTATGCGATGCTTATGGCGTACTCCTGATTTTCGACGAGGTGGCGACCGGCTTCGGGCGCACAGGGAATCGGTTTGTAGCGGATCTGGTGCTGCCTGACATCCTGGTGCTCGGAAAGGCTCTGACCGGCGGCTACATCGGACACGCCGTCACCGTCGCGACCCGCAGAGTGTTCGAAGGCTTTTATGACAACGCTCCCTCGCAAGACCTGATGCATGGGCCTACCTTCATGGGAAACGCTCTGGCATGCAGCGCGGCGCTGGCGTCCATTGAACTCTTTGAAAGTCAGGATTACATGAGCAAAATCCACCGCATTGAGCAGATCACCCGACGTGAGATGCTGGGCTTTTCTGATCCGCGCATCCGCGAGGTGCGCATCATGGGCGGCTGCGTCTGCATTGAGGTGTACGACGCCGCGGATATCCGCGGATACCAGCAATACGCTTACCGGAAAGGCGTATTTTCCCGCCCCTTCCTGAATTATATGTACGCCATGGTGCCTTATGTCATTCAGGAAAACGAACTGGTGAAGGTGCTGACAACCATGAAGGAATGGTTTCTGGAAACAGACAAACTGGCGATACGGGAATAATCCCAGGTTCGCCATCGGATTTAAAAACCGGAAGGATTTTGGCAAAAAGCGGAAAGGAGCTATATATGGACGTAAAAAAGCTTGCGCAGGAAATTATTGGCGGGAGAAGGCTGACGCGCGGGGAGGATCTGTCTTTCTTTCTGACCTGCGATCTGGATGAGCTCTGTGAGGGAGCGGATAAAATCAGAGCGGCCTTTATCGGGGACAGAGTGGATCTGTGTTCCATTATCAACGGGCGAAGCGGCCGCTGTCCGGAGGACTGCAAATACTGCGCACAGTCCTCCCACAATCACACAGACTGCGAGGTCTATGACTTTCTCCCGGAGAAAACAATCCTTGACGCCTGCAGGCTGAACGAAAGCGAGGGCGTAGACCGTTTTTCCATCGTGACAGCAGGAAAAGCCCTGACAGGAACCGAATTTGATAAGGCCATCCATGCCTTTGAAGCCATGCGCCGCGAATGCAAAATCGAGCTGTGCGCTTCCATGGGCTTTCTCGATGCAAAGCAGCTTCACCGCCTGCATGAAGCCGGCGTCACAAGCTATCATCATAATATAGAGACATCAAAACGGAATTTCCCGAACATCTGCTCGACACATACCTACGAGCAGAAAATCGAAACTCTGAAGCTGGTGAAGGCCGAGGGTCTGTGCGCCTGTTCGGGCGGCATTATCGGTATGGGCGAGACATGGGAAGACCGTCTGGATATGGCGCTCAGCCTTGCGGAGCTGGAGATTGACTCCATTCCGATCAATGCGCTGATGCCAATTAAGGGAACTCCTCTGGAGGACAGCCGACCGCTCACAGAGGATGATATCCTGCGGACGATCGCATTCTTCCGCTATATCAATCCGGCGGCAAATATCCGCCTGGCCGCGGGACGCGCCCTGATGGCGCGGGATGGCAAAAAAGCCTTCCAGTCCGGCGCCTCAGCTACCATCACCGGAAATATGCTGACCACCGCCGCTCACGCAACCATACAGAGCGACAGGAAAATGCTCGCGGAAATCGGGCGAAGCACTACGCCTCCCTTGCCCACCCGAACGAATATCTGACAGCCTTTTCCCAGCCCTTCAATCGATGGACACATTCCTCTTCCGGCATCTGAGGAGCAAACACCCTGTCCGTCTTCCAGTTCGCACGGATCTCCTCCGTGCCATTCCAGTAGCCGACCGCCAGACCCGCCAGGTAAGCGGCTCCCATCGCGGTAGTCTCGATACAGCGCGGGCGGTATACCTTCTGCCGGATGATATCCGCCTGGTACTGCATCAGAAAATTATTGGCGCTCGCCCCACCGTCCACCTTCAGCCCGCTCAGACGAATCCCCGAATCCTTTTCCATCGCGCGCAGGACATCGTTCGTCTGGTAAGCCAGGGATTCCAGCGTCGCGCGCACGATGTGGTATTTGTTCACGCCGCGCGTCAGCCCGACAATACAGCCGCGCGCATAGGGATCCCAGTAGGGCGCACCCAGCCCGGTAAAAGCCGGCACTACATAACAGCCGTTGGAATCCGGCACACGCGCCGCGATCCACTCGGTATCCGGAGCGGAATCAATCAGGTGCATCTCATCGCGAAGCCACTGGATGGCCGCGCCGGAGACAAAGATTGAGCCCTCCAGCGCATAGGTCGCTTTCCCATTGATGCTCCACGCAACCGTCGTCACCAGTCCGCTTTTGGAGGTCACCGGCTGACTGCCTGTATTCATCAGGAGAAAACCTCCTGTGCCATAGGTATTTTTCACTTCCCCTCGCGCAAAGCAGGCCTGTCCGAACAGTGCAGCCTGCTGATCGCCCGCCGCTCCGGCGATCGGGATTTCTCCGCCAAAAAAGGACGCATGAGTTCTTCCGTAAACGCCGCTCGAATCTACGACCTTAGGCAGCATCTCCCGCGGAATATCCATCAGCTCCAGAATCTCATCGTCCCACTGCAGCGTATGGATATTAAAAAGCATCGTGCGGGAAGCATTGGAGCAGTCGGTTACATGCACCTGCCCCTTTGTGAGCTTCCAGATCAGCCACGTCTCGACCGTACCAAAAAGCAGCCTGCCCGCCTCAGCCTTTTCTCTCGCACCCTCCACATTTTCAAGAATCCAGCGGATCTTTGTAGCCGAAAAGTAGGCGTCAGGCACCAGACCCGTCTTTTCCCGTATCTTATCCGCCAGCCCCCTTTCCGCCAGTTCATCACAAAACCCAGCGGTTCTCCGGCACTGCCAGACAATTGCCCTGTAAACCGGAATTCCTGTCTCTTTGTCCCATACGATCGTGGTTTCACGCTGATTGGTTATACCGATTGCGGCTATGTTTTCCGCAGCAGCCCCAATCTTAGACATCGCCTCCACAGCCACCCCCAGAAGCGTAGACCAGATTTCATCCGCCTCCTGCTCCACCCAGCCGGGCTTAGGAAAATACTGGATAAATTCCTTCTGAGCGATACTGCAGATATTTCCCTCACGATCAAACAAAATACACCGGTTGCTCGTCGTCCCCGCATCCAGCGCCATAATATATGTCTTCATAGCCACATATCCTCTAATATCTTTCTGCTCACAGCGTCAA
>JAJQIE010000308.1 GCA_021199395.1 Lachnospiraceae bacterium
TAATGAAGAAAATGAAGGTTATCATTGACAGCAATCGACAGAAAAAGGTATAGTAAGAAACAAAGGAATCAGAAGAATCGAAGGAGCACGGGCATGTTTACTATTTCTCTGCATGAACAGGTCAAATTCGAAAATATCCGGAACGGCTTGCGAACAGAGTAGTTATAAATGCCACATATATAAAAACTTTAAAATAAAAAAAGAGCGGAATCTTGGACTCCTTTGAGTTTGCAAAATCGCTCATTACAAAATGGAGGGAAAGAATAATGGGGACTTTTGATGATGAATTGGATAACATTATATGTCTGACAGATGAAAATGGAAGAGATGTGAGCTTCGAGCTCCTTGATCTTATTGTACATGATGGGCGGGAATTTGTAATACTTCTTCCACACAATCCAGAAAACGATGAGCTGGATGAAGTGTTGATTTTAGAAGTAGAGGATGATGATTCGACAGACCATGAAACATATGTTGGAGTGGAGGATGAAAATCTCTTAAATGAAGTATTTGGCAAATTTAAGGAAAAAAACAAGGATAATTATGAATTCGTTTAAGCTATTTGATGCTGTTTTTGAGGCTTTGGTGTAATGAATATTCCATGATTACGCGCAAAATTGAAGTACGAAGCACAGATGTTTTGTTTAAGAAAATGCATATATAATGGAATATAAACAAAAACTGTCGCAACATAATTGTGTGTTGACAATAGCACAGATTATGGCTATGATAATGATAATAAAAAGAAAACGGACCCCAAAAATGAGACTTAAATCGCGTATTTTCAGAATATTCTGTGAACTATTTGCAAAAATGTGTCTCGGAAACCGCTTAAACAGAGACTTCCGCAAGGGGTACCGTAGAAATGGAAGCAGCCCGATGTAGTGGGCAATAACGTCGAGGACTACTCGAACGAAGGAATACTCTGTAAGCAAGTAGAAATGGATTCAGCCCGACGTAGTGGGCAATAATGGCTCTCATACCAGTTAAAGCCTTGGTGGTTTTCCGTAGAAATGGATTCAGCCCGATGTAGCGGGCAATAATTTTATTTGAATGGGAGTACTGCGTTTCCTGAGTGTATAAATGGATTCAGCCCAATGTAGAGGGTAATAACAGTCAGCAAAAGTGAGATGGCGAGGTATTTCCTTGCTGTAGAAATGAAAGCAGCCCGATGTTATTGGGCAATACACCTCTTTCCGAAGACTATCAGTTGTGCTCTAGATTTGTAGAAATGGAAGTACCCTGACATAGCAACCTCAAAAAATGCGTTTCCACGCATTTTTTTTGTGTCCTTTTTTTCTTTACGGAAAGTCTTATAATGAAGAAAATGAAGGTTATCATTGACAGCAATCGACAGAAAAAGGTATAGTAGAAAAAAGGGAATAAGAAGAATCGGAGGGATCACGGACATGCTTACCATTTCTTTGGACGAACAGGGCGAATTCGAAAATATCCGGAATGAGGACAGCAGGGAAAAGGCTCCGCTTTTTATCGGTGGCGTTCTCTTTGATGATCTCGATGTCCGGGGCGAGTATCAGAGAGAAAGAAAGAGGATCAATCTATATCTGAGAATGATATGTAAGCAGGCGGATGCGATATTTCCGAACGATCTTCATGTCAATGGCAATGGCAGCAACAGGGCAAAGGTACGGGATGTCAAGCAGCTGCTGACAAAGACGCTGGCGGAGTTTCTGCAGAAGGGCTATACGGAAACCATTGAGAATGAGTACGCGGCGGAGCTGAACGGCATGAGCAAGCGCAGCGGGAATTATTATCTCTTTGCTTACCTGAGATTCGGGACGAGTATGGAACGGATGATGAGGGATTCTACGAGCATCCTGATCCGTGACAACGTGGCCAGCAACCTCTATCTGCATATGGCGGAGGAAGTGACGGGGCGCGTGATCTTCCACAATCCGGTCATCAAAGACATCCGGAAGGTGCGTTTTGAGCTGGCTACCCGGCGAGTGGTGCTGGATGAGGGCTCGGAGCATATTCAGGAATATCTGGATCTTGGCTATAAGGACGATCCAGATCTGTCGCATAAGAAAGAGGGGAAACGGACCTTTATTTTGACCAACACGTACGTCTACCGTACCGCGATGGAACGGGAGATGATGAATACGGAGAAGCAGACGATCAAGGTGGAAAAAATGGGCGTGAAGTCCATTTATTACAACTCGGATGAGGGAAATTACCGGATGTCGTTCCTGTATCTGTCCGATATCGTATGCTCCATACTTGGCTTTAAGCCGGATACCTCTTCCGCGCAGGCTTTGATCGGGGAGTTTAAAAGCAAAGCGGATTCTCTGACCGGACATGAGGACAACCTGATCTTTGCATATGATGAGGTAGACCTGATCTTCAAAAAAGCCTGGCGAAAGCTGGAAGAGAAAGAGTATTATGACGCCGCGCTCCTGGTGTTGAAGGGGCAGAAAATGGACAGCCCGTATGCGCCGTTTTATAAAAAGGAGTGGATGCAGCGTCTGATCAGCCGCCTGTCCGAAGAGCATGACGTTCCGGCTTACAGGATCGCACTGCAGAAATTTTATGCTTCCAGCTTTGCAAATGACCTGCAGCAGGATGAACTGGTGGATATGTATGTGATCCTGGAATCCATGCTGAAACAGATGAAGTTCCGTGACGTGGAAGAGCAGGCTTCTGTCTATGATCTGTATGATGCGGGAATGACCGCGTTTACACACATTGGAGACAGCACCCGCGCCAAACAGTGTTATGATGAGTGTATGAAATATGCCCGGTTTGTGAAGGTGGAACGCTATCTTCGCACCCGCGATAAAATGGTAGTGATCCTTTTAGACCGTTTTGAGTTTGACAGGGCGATGGAGATCTCACAGGAAAATGTGCTTTATCAGGAAGAACTGATGGCGGTGAGAGGTCTGATCTTTGATGCCGAGGAAGCATCCAGGCATTACGGCATTTCCTTAAGCCAGCTGGGGCAGGCGCAGACCTCCCTGCATTTAAAAGAAGGGGAGGAGTCCTTCCGGAAAGCACTCTCACAGATGGACGAAGGTACGCCGGATTATCTTCAGACGTACTCCTACCTCCTGCACCATTATCTGGAAATGGGAGAAAAGGAAAAATACGACGAATGGGCGAAAGCGTATTTTGGGGAAACATCGAGTTTGAAAAAACAGTTTAGTTTCATTGCCAGAGAAGGCGCAAAAGGGGACCAGGCGAGGTTTTCCATGAAGTTTGCCCTGTACGTCTATGTGAAGGGTCTGTATCTGTTCCATCTGGACGACATCAGCGAGGGTCTGATGGAGACGCTGGCTGATATTGAGGAAGAGATCGGCAGGATCGGCGGTAAAGATGCGAAGGATCAGATCAACAATCATCCGTGGGAGATCATTTATAAATACCTTGCGCTGATCATGCTGAAAAAGGGCAATCATGCGAAGGCGGACGAATATATGGCCAAAATAAAGCCGGTGCTGCATTATCATGAAATGATTTTAGACGCGATCTGCGTGTTCGGGGAATTGGAATATAAGCGTGAGAAAAAAGAAACCGGATGTGAAGAAGCATTGCTTGCACAGTTGGCAGAACTGTTTGAGGAAGATCATGCAGAGATCTCTCAAAAGCTCCGTTCGCTGAATGCTGAAGGAGGATATCAATATCTGAAGACGGAGATTCTTAATTTTATGTACAGCTGATAAATTGTAAAGGTTCGGAACCGTTATTTGCTGCTGTGTGATGCCGCTTACAAAGAGGCAGGCATGACGAATGGAACAATCAGGGAATGTTGAGAACGGAGGCAGAACATGAAAATCACAAAAGTAGACCGGACGCGTTCGGCAGTAAGCAGATTTGAAACCGATGGCGGGAGAGGCCTCCTGTATGAAGCCCCGAAGACAGAGCAGAGAGAAGTCTCAATGGATGAAAAGGTCGGAAAGCGTATCGATGACGCCAACCGCCTGTACAGTGTCTTTTTTGCCGCGAATAAAAATGACGGACACAGGGATCTTTTTACCGATAAATCCTCTGAAGACGAACCCCGGTATTCTATGGAGAAAATTTTCACAGAATTGATAAAGCAGCTGGTGAGAACCTGTGATACCGAAGCATACCGGAATGAGGACCGTGCTGCCGTAGAACAATCTATTGAGAAGCAGATTCAGCGGATTCAGGGGCTGACATGGCTGAATGTAAACAAAACGAGAGTTCCACTGGAAAAGATTCAATGCAGGGCTGTCACCTGGGACGGGCTTTCGGATTCGTTGACCCGCATGCGGAAGCCATTGAAAAGAGGAACAAACAGACAGGTCGCTGTTTCTCTGATCCAGGGACTTGCCCATGTGGAAGAAAAATCGCTGTCCTCAGTGATCAGGGATTATAAAAAAGATCCTGAATCGTATGAACAGCTGAAGCATTTTGTAGATTCGGCAAATAAAGATTACTACAAGGTGAATGTTCTTAAATCTCTGAAGCATATAGATGTTAAAATGCAGCCGGAAGTAGTACAGCTGAAAGATGGTGCGGAGCAGAACCAGATTTTAAACTTGAGCAGGGGTGGGACAGATAAGAAAAAGGGACTCTATGATGCGCTGAGCGGTTATGCCGCTTCAGAGGAAAGCGCAGACCGGACGCTGCTTCATATCAAGGAGCTCCTGCTTGCCTATTTCCCCATAGAAGGCAATCGGGAGAAATTCCTGACAAAAGAAAAACTCTGGGTTTTTCCGAATGATGCGCTTCCCATTTACTTTGATTATGAGTTTGATACACCTGATAGTTCTGAAAATACGCTGGAAAGTATCTGTAAAGACGAGGAACCGAACGCCTGGAAGGAGGCACAGGCCGAAAAAAGGAATTCAGGAACCGGAAAAAAGAATTCAGTAAGGAAAACGAAAGAGGAAGCAGAAAAAACAGCTGCAGACAGGCGGAAAGTATCAAAAGCAAAACGTCGTATCAAATATGTCAATTACGGTCGGTATCTGCATGCCCTGGACGATCTGGAGCAGAATCTGGAGGACATGAAGCAGAAGCAGACTCATGACGATCCGAGACAGAAACCTGAGGAATCGGCTGCTTTTCAAAGATACTGGCTGAATTACATCAAGGAATTTGTAGAAGACCATTATACCGGAAAACGAATTCTTTCTCCGCGCGACTGTCTCAGTGCCAATATGATGTCTGCCTGCTGGCAGGATATCATCCGTTTTCTTTGCGGAAAGTATATTGACATCGGCAAAGCGGTCTATCATTTCGCGATGCCGGAGGATATCTGTCCTGTCAATCACGCGCATTACGGAGAAGTGCGGAAAAAATATACTGCCGGGATTTCCAGCTTTGACTATGAGGGGATTAAGGCGGAAGAGACGCTGCAAAGGGATATTTCCACTGCGGTCATGGCGGCTTCCTCAGCATTTTCCAGAGCGGTCCTTGATGAAACGAAGCAGACTTCCGGTGAAGATATTTTAATGATGAAAGAGGATGAACTTACCGGTGCCATGAAATCCGATGCGGCGGATCATATGCTGTGCTTTTACGGAGGGAAAAGTACGGTCGGCACTTTTTCTGCAGGGATCTGGTCGGAGCCGTCCATGCAGGGGGAGTTTATCAAAGAGATTCAGAGTCATCTGAAAGCCGTCCGCAATGAAAATTTCCATTATACGCACCGCGAGGAAACTATCTCGCAGACGCGTTTTGCAAAGCTGCTCTGGGAAAATGACCGGAATGCGTATGCGGATACGATCCGAAAACGTTACTATTCCAACAATGTCGCGCAGTTTTATAATCAGGAAGAGATCAAAGAACTGGTACAGAAGCTGTATTGCGAGGAGAGGATTGCAGAAGCGCAGATTCCGGCGTTTCGGACGCTCTGGAAGAGAAAAGAGCGGGCGGACTATATTGATTCCATCGCAGCGAAGCTTCCGTCCGGAAGTACCTTGGCAAAAGAACTTGGCGGTGGAAGACAAAAAGAATCCACCGTGGCGAAAGGTGCCCTTTTTGTCGGAAAATCAAACGGCGGTATGATGGCGGAAGCCCTGTTTGCTGGAATTATGAATGGCGGTACAAGATCGAATTCCTCACGTGGCAATAAGAAGAACAGCGGACCGCGTGCAAACGGTTCCAGCGATGAAAATAATGGGAACTCCTCCGAAATACGGGTTATCTTTGACGGGGCGCTTACTTTCCTGCTCAAGGAGATCTACTACCATGATTTCATTGTGAGTAAAGACGCAAAAACATATTTTTATGCGGCTGTGAAGACTTACAGGCAGGAGAATCCGAAAAACACGGAATACGGGAATGCGGCAGCCAGTTTTGCTGGATATATCGATAAACTGAAAAACTCGGAGAGCGATAATACATCCGTCCCCCTTTCATTTGGCGGTGTATGCCAGATGATCTTACAGGAATACAGCCAGCAGAACGGGAAAAGTAAGGAGGAGAGTATCTATCAGCATTTTAAGATGATCTTCCCCATCTGCGTTCACAATGCATTTACAGATTATGTGCGGAAGAATTATGCATTTGTACTTTCCCCTGAATATCATACACTTGCCGGAGAGCAGACGTATCTTGATGAGGTGCCGGTCGGAAGCAAAGAAGCCCCGTCAATGGGGGAGAAAGGCTATGCCTGGTTTACGCTTGCCCATTTGATACACCCAAGACAGCTGAATCTTCTGATCGGAGATTTTAAGAGCTACATACAGTACAGGCAAAATGTGTATTATCGGTCGCTTAGTGCCGGGCAGATGAAGACGAAAGATGAAAGGAAAGCAGCGGAAGCCGCGCTTAAGAAAAACGTAGAAGAAGCACAACAGGTTCTTGAAGTGCTGGATTTTGTAAGAGGCCTTTCCGGACGGATATCAGGATCTTTTGAGGACTATTATACGGACGCGGAGGAATATGCCCGTTATCTGAGCTCTTTTATCGCGTTTGAGAAGAAGCAGGGGACGACATATTTCCAGTCGCTGAAATATTTCTGTCAGCATGTGCTGCCTGGAGGTGGGACAGTCGATCTTTACGCGGACGAGGAGAATCCGAAGCTCCTCCGCAATGTGGAAATCGCCCGTATGTACGCGGGAGGAAATCTTCCACTTCCGGGACGGAAACGGGTAAGTGTGGATGAAGTACGGACGTATTATGCTGAAAAGTCAAAGACTGAGAAAATACTATCCTCAGGCCTGTGCAGCGATATTAAGGAACAGAAAGCGGTTCTTGCGCAGCAGAAACGCAAAAATCGGCTAACACTCTGCGATGTAACGGATCTCTACGCTCTGGTTAGCGATCTGCTCTCACAGCTGATCGGCCTTGCGTATTTGCGGGAACGGGACGAGTTGTATCTGTATCTGGGCTTCTATTATATGGCGCTTCGTTCCGGAAACGGATGGCAGGGCGAGGAACTGCACAGCGCTGAATTTAAAAAGTGCAGCATTGGGGACGGTCTGGTACTCTATCAGGTAGTCAGCCTCTTTGAGTACGGATTGAAAATGCCGGGTTATAGGAACGATGCGGACGATCAGCCGCAATGGTATCTGCAGGGCGGAGGCCTTCCTCAGAAGATCTATCTGTTTGACAGGATGCATAAGACCTCTTTTGGCTATGTCAGAAGGATGCTGGGTGACGTCAGACCTTTGAAAAACGAAACAGGCAGAGAAATAGATAAGATTGATCAGGCAGCTGATCTTCGGAATTATGTGGATCATGCCAGGTATTACACGGATCATGACAAGAGTGTCATCCAGTTGTACAGTGAATTTTATAATCTGTTTTTCCCTTACAGCACAAGACTCAGAAACAATGTGCCCGCTGCTTTCAAAAACACTCTGGAGCGGTACTTTATGGAATGTGAAATCGGCTTCACCCGGGAAGAAAGAAAGGGAGCAGGGCTTGCCTTAAAAGATATTACCAGCACGAAATTCACCTATAAGCTTAAGAAGGAGAAGCCGTGTGATCTGGATGCAAGAGATGAGTATTTCCTGAAAAATACAAAAGCAGTACTTGAGTATAAACGAAACGGGGACGACAGGGATGAAACGATTTGAGCTCGGCATTCTCGCCGACATCGACAAAAAACAGGGGAAATTGTATATTCAGCTGCTTACCAAGCCGAGTGATGAGTTCAGAGAATATTACAGCAGGGAAAACAGACAAATGCTTGTTTTTGTTCAATCATTGACTCTTTCTACCTGCTATCGTGATATCTTCGGCAAGCCTTTGAAGAATCCGAAGATAGATATGGAAACATATACTCTTTGCGCAGAGCTCTCAGAATCCCTTGTGAACTGGCTTCCTGATGATCTGCCGAAAGGCATGACCGTGTTTGTGGGCAATGCGCGTCTGGAGGAATTCCATGAACCGGACTGGTATCACAATATAAAAAAAGAATATTATTCAGATCTTGATCTCTGCGTGCAGTATGCGGTTTCTACAGGCAACCACAGGGCTTTCGCCTGCTATTATACAGAATGCTGTCTTAGCAGAAAGGACATCTTTTACCAGTATTTTGTCAGGTTCAAAACCCGTAAGGGAAATCTTGACGGCGTTAAGATCTTACATCCGAAATGGTGGCGGGCGCTGAATCTGGATTATGATACAAAGCTTACGTATAAGAATGCAGTAATTAAGAAACAGACAATCAACATCTGGTTTGGGGAACAAAAGGACTCTGGAACATTCAACATTCCGAAAAGAATTGAACTGCTGCAGTGCGCCATCTGTCTGGGGCTCTCCGGCGAAGAGACCAACCGATTGCTGCTCGCAGCCGGGTATGAGGAGTTGTATCCGGCCGATGTTGAGGACGCAGTCTTTGGATTTTATCTGGATTATTATGCAGCGAATGCCGTGAAGAACATTTCGTCTCACGAAAAACTAAAGGTTGTGCATGACAGGATACGTGGAAAACTGCTTGAACTGTGTGACAGCGGGAACCTGCATTCAGCCATGGAGAAACAAAAAACAGAAAAAGGAAATATCAATCTGCAGGTCGTCCTGTCTGAAACGCCTGTGGGAAAAGGAATTACAGATCTGATCGAGCAATATAAGAA
>JAJQIE010000352.1 GCA_021199395.1 Lachnospiraceae bacterium
CGACAGAGGCGGCTCGCGGTAAGGTCTCCCTGGTACGCGTGGATATGGGCGAGCCGATCCTGGAGCCGGAACGGATTCCGGTATTGTCGGACTCTCCGGAAAAGCCGATTGTCAGCCAGCCGCTCCCGGTCGGTGCCAGAGCTTTTTCCATGACCTGTGTTTCGATGGGAAATCCGCACTGCATTGTTCCGGTCGAGGATGTGGATGGGCTGGATATTGAAAAAATCGGACCGCTTTTTGAGAACCATCCCCGTTTTCCGGATCGGATCAATACAGAATTTATAAAAGTGATCGACCGGGAGACGGTGCAGATGCGCGTCTGGGAGCGCGGCTCAGGAGAGACGCTTGCCTGCGGGACCGGAGCCTGTGCTGTGGCGGTGGCGTGCAGCCTGAACGGCTGGACGGAGGATGAAGTCACGGTAAGGCTGCGCGGAGGCGAGCTGCGCATCGAATGGAACCATGAGAAAAACAGAGTCTATATGACAGGACCGGCGGAAACGGTCTATGATGGCGAAATAGATCTGTGATCGGTTTTTTCATTCTTTTTATAATCAATCATCATGCTCGCTGATGCGAGTGCCACTACAATGTGAAAGTCAGGAGGAAATTCAAATGTTTAAGATCAATGACAATTATCTGAAGCTGCCGGGCAGCTATCTTTTCTCAACCATTGCGAAGAAGGTCAGCGAATTTCAGGCGGCAAATCCGGACAAATCGGTGATTCGCCTTGGGATCGGCGATGTGACTCAGCCGCTCGCGCCGGTAATCATCGACGCACTGCACGGCGCGGTGGATGAGATGGGAAAGGCGGAGACCTTTCATGGCTACGCGCCGGATCTTGGCTACGAATTCCTGCGCACGGCGATTGCAAAAAATGACTACGCGGATCGCGGATGCGAGATCACCGCGGATGAGATTTTTGTGTCTGACGGCGCGAAATGTGACTCCGGAAATATTCAGGAAATTTTCAGCGTAGACAATAAAATTGCGGTGTGCGATCCGGTATATCCTGTCTATGTGGATACGAATGTCATGGCGGGGCGCACCGGTACCTATGATCCAAAGACAGAGATGTGGAGCGATGTGATTTATATGCCCTGCACGGCGGATAACAATTTCGCGCCGGAGCTCCCGAAAGAGACGCCGGATCTCATTTATCTTTGCTTCCCGAATAATCCGACCGGAGCGACCATCACAAAAGCACAGCTTCAGGAGTGGGTGGATTACGCAAACAGGGTCGGCGCGGTCATCATCTATGACGCCGCGTATGAGGCCTATATTTCCGAGCCGGATGTTCCGCACACGATCTTTGAGTGCGAGGGCGCGCGGACGTGCGCGATCGAGCTGAAATCCTTCTCGAAAAACGCCGGCTTTACCGGCACGCGTCTGGGCTACACAGTGATTCCCAGGGATTTGAAATGCGGGACAGTGACGCTCCACTCTCTCTGGGCGAGACGTCACGGCACAAAGTACAATGGCGCTCCGTACATCCAGCAGCGCGCGGGCGAGGCGGTATACTCACCGGAGGGAAAGGTGCAGCTCGCAAAGCAGGTGGCATATTATATGAATAATGCCAAAGTCATCAAGGAAGGGCTGCAGGAAGCGGGCTATACTGTATCCGGCGGCGTAAACGCTCCGTATATCTGGCTGAAGACTCCGGAAAAGATGACCTCATGGGAATTCTTTGACTATCTGCTTGCGAACGCAAACGTAGTCGGTACACCGGGCTCCGGCTTCGGACCGAGCGGCGAGGGCTATTTCCGCCTGACCGCGTTTGGTACCTATGAGAATACGGTAGCGGCTCTGGAGCGGATTCGTAAGATGTGAGCCAAAGTGAAGAGCTGCGTAAGATCCGTGCCAGTTCCTAAAGGGAGGAGATTGACGTGAAAATAGTAATCATACGTCACGGAGATCCGGATTATTCCATTGATTCGCTGACGGAAAAGGGCTGGAAGGAGGCGGAGTATCTCTCGGAGCGTATCGCAAAGCTGGACGTCCGTGATTTTTATGTATCTTCGCTGGGACGGGCAAAAGACACCGCCTCTCTGACCTTAAAAAAAATGAACCGGACGGCCATAGAATGTGAGTGGCTGCGCGAATTTGCGCCGCGGATCAACCGGCCGGACCGGGAGAACTGCCCGGTCTGCTGGGACTGGCTGCCGCAGGACTGGACGCAGGACGAGCGGTTTTACCGCTATGATGAATGGTATGAGCCGCCCATAATGGCTGAGGCAGGCGTCAGGGAGGAGTACGAGTGGGTGACAGGCAGCCTGGATGAGCTGCTGGCGCGGTATGGCTATGTGCGGGACGGCCACCTCTATCGTGTGGAGCAGGGAAATAATGACACGATTGTATTTTTCTGCCATTTTGGCGCCGGATGCGTTCTGATCTCGCATCTGATCGGAGTTTCTCCGATGGTGCTCTGGCATGGACTTTGCGCTGCGCCGACCTCGGTAGCTACGCTTGTGACCGAAGAACGCCGGAAAGGTATCGCGAGCTTTCGTATGAGCGCCTACGGAGACATTTCTCATCTCTATGTGAAAAATGAGCCTCCGGCTTTTTCCGCGCGGTTCTGTGAGTGCTGGGAAAATGAAGATGAGCGGCATGACTGAGTCTGGCGCATTTATAATGATTTTCGGAGATGGGATTCAAAAGGCGTCAGATGTCCAGTGGATGTCTGGCGGACAAAACGGATCTTGTGCAAAATATACAAAAAAAGGAAGAAAAATATAGCAAATATTGACTATTGTAATTATGGTTGATTTTTGCTATACTTTTTTCATCGAAGAAATTGTATACAATTTGAATACAATTTGAATACAAAATAAAAACATATCGGAGGAAAATATGGCCAGAACATCAAAGTCAAAGTCCGCATCAAGAGAAACCTATAATGCTTTGAGAGAAGATATTATTTATAAAAGAATTCCCTCCGGAGAATCTCTGGTGGAGGATGATCTGGCCGTAAAATATAATGTGAGCCGTACACCCATCCGCGAAGCTTTAAAGTGGCTGGAGAATGATGGCCTTGTGATCTATTATCCCTATCGCGGCTGCTTTGTCAAGACCTTTACAGAGAGAGACGTAGTAGAGATCTATACTGTGCGCAAGGCTCTGGAGGGGATCTGCTGCGGTACGGCGGCGGGTATTATTACCGATTACAATATTTCGCTTCTTGAAGAGAACCAGAAGAAAAGTGTTGAAGCATATGAGAATGGAGATATTCCACTTGCCAATCGGCTGGGCGACAATTTACATAAGGTGATACTGGAAATCAGCGGGAATACACAGATACAGAAGATTTTGGATCAACTGAAGGGTCAGCAGGAGTATTTTGGTTCTATTACCAGCAAGATGAAGGGACGTATGCTGAAATCCTTAAATGAACATGAGCAGATTCTGGCAGCTTTGAAAGCTCACGACGCAAAGGCGGCGGAGGAGGCTATGCGTGCGCATATGGACAGTACAATGGAGGATATGCTGCAGGAGGCACGGAATGCGAGGGTGGAGCTTTAAAGCTCAGCCTGCACAGGGAAATTGTCTGTATGCTCCTGATATACAGAAATGTAAACAGGCCTAAGGGCTGAAAATAAAGAAAAGAGGTAAAGAATATGGGATATTTTACAGGTAAAACAGTGGTAGTAACCGGTGCGCGCGAGGGAGTAGGCAGAACAATCGCGGTGGAATATGCGAAGGAGGGCGCCAGACTGATACTGGTGAGCCGCAGCGAGCCAAAGGAGACGGCGGAAGAGATTCAGAAGGTCGGCGGTACTTTCCTCGGTTTTGTACCGTGCGATATTTCAGACGAGGCGCAGGTGATTGCCATGGGAAAGAAGGTAGCAGAGCTTTCCGACAATTGCGTCGATATTCTGGTGAACAATGCCGGCTATAATGGAAAGGCACATCTGATCGAGAATATGGTTACAGAGGACTGGAGATATACGATCGACCTGAATCTGACCGGTACCATGATGGTGTGCAGAGAACTGATACCGATTCTGAACAAAGAGAAGGCGAACATTGTAAATATGTCCAGCAATGTCTCCAAGAGAGGAATTCCGGAACGGAGCGATTACTGCTGCTCCAAATGGGCGATTCTCGGCCTTACAGAGACGCTGGCACTGGAGCTTGTGGATCGGAACATCCGTGTCAACGCAGTCTGCCCAGGCCCGATCAGTGGCGAGAGAGCGGAACAGCTGATCCGTATGCATGCTGAGGCAGAGGGAAAAACCTACGAGCAGGTCTATGCGGAATGGGTGAATGTACCGATGAAGCGCTTTATTGATCCGGAAGAGATCGCGAATGTGATTAAATTCCTCTCATCGGATATGTCAAGCGCGATGACCGGACAGGCATTGAATATCACAGGCGGTATGCTGATGAACTGAGTGGGGGAGCCATGAAAATAATTGATGCGCATATTCATATTTTTTCGGAAATTGACGGTGCGAATGCGAATGGTCCGGTAAAGGGATGCGGATTGGGCAGGACGATAAATGCCGGTATCTGCTCTCCGTTTATTCCGCCGATTTCTATGGAGACAAGCTGGCCCGTAGAGCTGCTGCTTGAATGCATGGAGCAGAACGGAGTCAGCCAGGCGGTACTGTTTCAGAACCCAACGATTGGAAGCGTAAATGATGAGGTAGGACAGGCGATCCTGCAATACCCGGATAAGCTGACAGGGCTTGTGCAGGTGGATCCATTTGATGAGAATGCGGTGGCTCTGGCTGAGGAGCTGATCGACAGATATCCGTTTGCCGGAATTAAGCTTGAGGTCAGTACCGGATGGGGCTGGACGGGCATTCACAGTGACCGGGATTTCCATTATTCGATGCTAAAGCCATTGGTTCAGGTGGCGGAGAAGCATGGACTGATGGTGGCATTTGACACAGGTGATACAGATTCCGCAGCCTATCTTCCGGAGGAGCTTGGAGAGCTGGCGGATCAGTTTCCGAATGTTATCTTCGTGATTGAGCACGGCGGCTATCTTACGCCGGAGGGGAGCCTGGAAAAATGGGAAGCCATGACGGACAATGCGAAGAAAGAGAATGTCTATCTTGGAATCTGTGCGGTTCCTTCGCTCATGGAATCCGAATATCCATGTACGGCGGGCAATGCGGTTTTGAAAAAGCTGTATGACAAGGTCGGCGCGGAAAAGCTGATCTGGGGAACAGACGGCCCCTGTACATTCAAAGCATATACGTACAGGCAGCTTATTGACTCGGTAGCGAGATATGCGGATTTCCTTGACAGGGAAGATCTGGAAAGGATTTTTTATAAAAACGCCGGAAAGGTGTATTTTAAAGCAGAAAGCGCCGGGTGAGAACAAAGCGGGTATGCGGCGGGAAAGAGAGGGACACTTGTTTTATCCCGCCTGCTTTCACTAAAATTGTATACAATCAGTATAAAAAAGGAGAGAACATTGTTAAAGAATATTCCAAAAGAAATGACCCCTGAACTCATGAAAATTCTGATGGAGATGGGGCACAGCGATGAGCTTGTGATCTGCGATGGGAATTTCCCGCAGTTTGCTTATCCTGAGCATGTGATTTATTATCCGGGGATGGACAATGTGGAAGTTCTGGATCTGGTCACACAGTTCTTCCCGCTGGATGCGGGAGGAGAGGAGCCGGTCATCCAGATGGCGGTAAATGACGGAGATCCGTATGAGCCGTCGACCTGGCCAAAATATGACCGGATTCTTGAGAAGAATGAAGGACGCCGGGTACCAAAAAAATTTCTTGGCAGAGAAGAATTTTATCAGCGGGCGAAGAACGCATATGCCGTCCTGGTGACCAGTGAGACGACATTTTATGCCACAATTATATTAAAGAAGGGAACCGTAGGTAAGGGTTAAAGGGGAAGGTTGAGAGATGAAGATTACAGAGATTACTACATACATTTTAAAGGTTCCGCTTGGGGAAAAACGATTTTATTCTTCTCAGTGCGCATTTCCGGAAAGGAACAGCATGCTGGTAAAGGTAGAGACAGATGAAGGCATCTATGGCTGGGGAGAGGGAGGACAATATGGCCCGGCAGAACCGGTAAAATGCGTGATTGATCAGATTCTCGCGCCCATGCTGATTGGACAGGATCCGCTGGATAAGGGAATCCTGTGGGATCAGATGTATCAGTCTACAAGAGATTATGGACAGAAGGGAACCTATATTGAGGCAATCAGCGCTTTGGATATCGCACTTTGGGATATCTGCGGGAAAGCATTAAACGTACCTGTGTACAGGCTGATGGGAGGCAAAAAGAGAAGTCATGTGGCGAGCTATGCGACAGGCTGTTATTACAGGGGCGAAGATGTGCTTGATATAGATACAGCATTGCCTGCCCTTCAGAAGGAAGCCGCGAGCTATGTAGAGGCCGGTTTTGAGATGCTGAAAATCAAGGTAGGACTTTTGTCGGTAGAGGATGATGCGAAGCGTGTCCGCGCGATTCGCCAGGCAGTGGGAGATGATGTGAAAATTTTCTGCGACTGTAATCACGCTTACAATGCATATACGGCGATCCGGATGGCGGAGCATCTGGAGGAAGCGAAGATTCTGTTCATGGAGGAACCGGTGACGCCGGAGGATTTTGACGGCTATCGAAGGGTTCGCAATGCCACCAGAATAGCGATCGCGGGCGGTGAGTGTGAGTATACCGCATTTGGTTTTCAGAAATATATTGCTGGCGGCTGCATTGATATTGCCCAGCCGGATATCTGCGTATCGGGTGGTCTTACAGAATTTCAGCGAATCCTTGCAGTGGCGAACACCTCCGGAGTCAATGTCATTCCTCATGTGTGGGGGTCAGGCGTGGCGTTAGCTGCCGCGTTAAGTGCAATCGCGGCTATGCCGCTGTATCCGCATACTGCCAATCCGGTGCCATTCCAGAATGAACCGGTGATTGAATATGACAGAAACTTCAATCCGCTCAGAGACGAACTGCTGACAGAAAACTTTGAACTGGTGGACAGGAAGGTAAAGGTGCCGGATGGTGCCGGCCTGGGTATTGATATCAATATGGATGTTTTGAAAAAGTATTGTGTGCAGTAAAAGGAGCGATCAAATGGGAGAGCATGTTAGTAAAGACCAATATCTTGTAGAAATGCACGGGATTACCAAATCCTTTGCCGGTATACGGGCTCTGGATCATGTGGATTTCTTACTGGAAAAAGGAAAGGTAAATTGTCTGTGCGGTGAAAACGGCGCAGGGAAATCTACCCTGATAAAGATTTTATCTGGCGCTTATCAGTATGATGAGGGGGAAATCCTTCTGGAAGGAAAATCTGTGAAGATTCCGGACCCCAAAGCGGCGCGCCTGATGGGAATCAGTCCGATTTACCAGGAGCTGGATTTGATTGACTGTCTCTCGATTTCAGAAAATATTTTTCTTGGAAACGAAGCGTGTAAAAGTAAGGGTATCCTCGATAAAAGGACGATGAATCAAAGGGCGACAGAGTTGATGGAGGAGGTTGGCGTAACCATAGATGTGCAGCGAAAGCTCTCCACTCTGAGTGTGGCGCTCAAGCAAATGGTTGCGATCGCAAAAGCTCTGTCGATGCAGAGTAAGGTCCTGATCCTGGATGAGCCGAGCGATGTTCTGACTGGTAAGGAGCTGGACACGCTGTTTGAAATTATTCGGAAAATCAAGAGCAGAGGGGTCGGTATCATATACATATCCCATCGACTGGAGGAAGTATTTGAGATTGGGGACAGTGTAACTATTTTCCGTGATGGAAAAATGATTATGGAACGGCCGGTCAGCGAGATGACCAGAGAATCCCTGATTCGCGGAATGGTCGGTCATGAGGTGGATGAGAATATTTTACCACAGCATGGCGATGATGGGAAACAGGTTGTGCTGGAGGCAGAGCATATCTGCAGCGGAAAGGTGCTGAAGGATGTCTCTTTTAAACTCAGAGCAGGTGAGATCCTTGGGGTAGCCGGGCTGGTAGGCGCCGGACGGACAGAGCTGGCAAGAGCGGTGATCGGAGCGGATCCGATAGACAGCGGAACCATTAAAATGTATGGAAAAAACATTCATATAAAATCCCCGAAGGATGCGAAAAAGCAGGGCATTGGATATATTCCGGAGGATCGGAAAAAGGATGGCCTGGTATTGATTCAGAGCGTCGGGAGCAATGCTGTTCTCACTGTTTTGGACAAGATCAGTCATTTGGGGGTGATTGACCGGAAAAAGCGCAGAGACGTGGTGGATGAGAGCATTCGGGATCTTAGGATTAAGTGCAGCGGTCCGGATCAGACCGTAAAGAATTTAAGCGGAGGAAACCAGCAGAAGGTCGTTGTAGCAAAGTGGCTGGCGACGGATGTAAAGGTTCTGATTCTGGATGAACCTACCCGTGGCGTTGACGTAGGAGCCAAAAGCGAAATCTATGACATCATCCGCGAATTTGCGGCGAAAGGAAGCGCGGTCATGCTTATTTCCTCGGAAATGAGGGAGGTCCTGAGCATGAGCGACCGGATTATGGTGATGTCCGAGGGAGCGGTATCGCATTTGTTTGAGTCAAATCAGGTAGAACAGGAAGAAATACTGGAATATGCCATTCCAAAATCTCTGGAGGAAGGAGTGATGGTAGAAAATGGATAAGGCAGTAAAGAAAAATGGCAGGATGACCGCCATGATAAAAGCTCATTCCATCTGGCTTATTCTGATAGCCATGATGATCGTAGCCTCGATTGCGTCGCCTGATTTCAGGTCATTGTCTAATATCTCAAATTTGTTCAGCCAGTCCTCCATAGTTGGAATTCTGGCAATCGGGCAGACAATTGTGCTGATTGCGGGTGGATTTGATCTCTCTCAGAGCTCCATGATGGCGATGGCTGCGGTGGTGATCGCGCTTTTTCTGCCCCAGGGCTATCTTCTGGCTTTCCTGTGCCTGGCGGTACTGGAGGTCGGAAATGCGTTTTTTATTAACAAAGGGATTTCTCCGTTTGTGGTGACTCTTGG
>JAJQIE010000065.1 GCA_021199395.1 Lachnospiraceae bacterium
GTTCTGCAATGTCCCAAGCAGCCATGTTCTTCAGAATCTGGACGTAGAATATCTGTATGAGGCTCCGCTTGCGATGGAACAGGAAAATCTCGCCCAGGTAGCATGCGAATGTCTGCATCTGGACTGCCCGGAGCCAAATCTTGACGACTGGAAAGAAATGGTAAACGCCCTGCGCACTCCCACACACGAGGTAGAGATCGCGCTGGTCGGCAAATATATTCAGCTTCATGACGCCTATATCAGCGTTGTGGAGGCACTCAAGCACGGCGGTATCGCCACACATGCCACGGTCAACATCCGCTGGATCAATTCCGAGGATGTGACCCGTGAAAACGCAGACGAGCTGCTAGGCGGCGCGGACGGCATCCTTGTCCCCGGCGGCTTTGGCGACCGCGGCATTGAGGGCAAAATCGAGGCGATCCGCTATGCCCGTATGCATAAGATCCCGTACCTCGGCCTGTGCCTCGGCCTGCAGCTGGCTATTGTGGAATATGCCCGCAACGTTATCGGGCTGGACGGCGCGCACAGCATCGAGCTCGACCCGCAGACCAAATATCCGGTCATTGCTCTGATGCCGGATCAGAACGGCGTGGAGGACATCGGAGGCACCCTGCGCCTCGGCTCTTATCCCTGCGTGCTCGACAAAACCACAAAAGCTTATGAGCTCTATGGCACGGAGAAAATCCATGAGCGCCACCGCCACCGCTACGAGGTCAACAACGACTTCCGCCAGATTCTGGAACAAAACGGCATGACGCTCTCCGGTCTTTCCCCGGATCGCCGTATTGTCGAAATGATCGAGCTGAAGGATCACCCGTTCTTCCTCGCGACGCAGGCCCACCCGGAGCTGAAATCCCGGCCGAACCGCCCGCATCCGCTTTTCCGCGGATTTGTAGCGGCGGCGGAGGAGCTGCATGACAGCCAGAGCTGGAAATAATATACACGGGCAAAGGCAGAGCTGATCGACGGGCAGATTTTTGATTTCATCGGATGAGCAAAAAACTATTGACGATTTCTGTTCTTCCGTTGTATTATAAATACAAACGAGGGCGTTTTGCTTTATGCAGAGCGCCCTTTTCCATACGCAAAGCCAGTGAGGAAGCCTGAAATGACGTGGCAGGTACAGAACTGCACTTTCACCTAAGGATGTCATCACAGGTACAGGAGCCGCGCCTTCGCCTGAGGAAATCACACGGAAGGCGGGCAGGGGTTTTGCCTTGTACTATAAACAGAAAGAGGGGATACTTATGCAGGGGACGGATATGGATCTCTACCGACACACAGATACCGTAAATGAGCTGCTGGCGCGGTACGGAGTCAAGTTCGGTATTTACAAAAATAATGAGTTCAAAGAGCAGCTTTTTCCGTTTGACGCAATTCCGCGCGTGATCGAAAAGGATGAATTTGCCTATCTGGAAAAAGGACTGAAGCAGCGCGTGATGGCGCTGAACCTGTTTATCAGGGATATTTACAGTGAGAAAAAGATCATCCGGGATAAAATCGTGCCGGAGGAATTTATCTATGCTTCGAGCGGATATCTGGCACAGTGTGAGGGCGTGACGCCGCCAAAGGGCGTCTATGCGCACATTGCCGGGATCGATCTGGTGCAGGGCAGGGACAGAGAGTGGTACATACTGGAGGATAATCTCCGTGTTCCTTCCGGCGCGTCTTACCCGATGATCGCGCGGGAGCTCTGCCGCAGGAGCAGCCCTCTGGCCTTCCGGCAGACCCATATCGAGGACAACCGCAATTACGCGGATCTGCTGCGCAAGACGATGGATTATGTCAATACCGGCGGGCTCACGGTCATCCTGACGCCGGGGCGCTACAATTCAGCATGTTTTGAGCATTCGTACCTGGCGGAGAAGACGGGAGCGCATCTTGTCACCGGCAGCGAGCTGCTCGTCGAAGACGACCATCTGTATTTTATTGATTATTCCGGGCGCAAAGAGCCGGTCGGAGCGGTTTATCGCAGGATTTCGGATGAATACCTCGATCCGATGAATTTTTATGAGGGATCTCTGATCGGGATTCCGCACCTGTATGATATTTTCCGCAAGGGCAATGTCGCGCTTCTGAACGCTCCCGGCAACGGCGTAGCAGACGACAAGGGGATTTACTACTTCGTGCCTAAGATGATCACCTATTATCTCGGTGAAGAGCCGATCCTCCACAATGCTCCGACCTATCTGCCTTTGTATAAGGAAGACATGGATTATGTCCTGGAGCATTTCGACGATCTTGTGCTCAAAGACGTCGCGGAAGCGGGCGGCTATGGCGTCGTCTTCGGAAATAAGATGACCAGACAGCAGAAGGAGGCCTTTATCGCGCTGCTGAAAAAAGAGCCCCGCCGCTTTATCGCACAGGAGGTCATTGATTTTCTGGATATTGATATTATGGATCGCCCGCAGTCGGGCGAGGACGGAACACAGGTCAGCAATCGCGTACCGCGCAAGGCGGATCTGCGCGCGTTCGTTCTGATGGGCGAGGAGCCTATGGTCTGGAAGAGCGGGCTGACCCGGTTCTCCCGCAATCCGGATTCATTCATCGTCAACTCATCTCAGGGAGGAGGATTTAAGGACACATGGGTATTATCTCAGTAGAAAACACAGACCGCCTGTACTGGCTTGGAAGGTACAGTGAACGCGTCTATACGACTATAAAATTATTCGCGGCAAGCTTTGACTCAATGATCGATATTGATGAGCCGGACATGGATGAAACGGAAATTCCCGTGCCAATCCAGGACTCTCTGTCCCAGAATCCGTCAGAAAAGCAGCGGCAAAATCAGTCTCTGAACAGTGACAGGAATTCCGCCTTTCCGGAGCACAATTCTTCTTTTCCGCATATATTCGAGGATTTCTGCAAACGGCTCGAAATACCGAATATTTACACTTCCGGGCCGGATTTTGTCAGCCGGTACTGCTTTGACCCGGAGGATCCGAATTCTATTTACTCGAACCTGACGCGCGCCTATGACAACTGCGTCGTTCTGCGTGAGGAGATCGGCAGCGAGACAATCTCCTACATCCAGCTCGCGATGTACGAGATGAATAAAGCACGGATTTCACCCTCGCCATTGATTGAGCTTCAGAAGGTGCTTGACGATATACTTGCGTTCTGGGGCATTGTGGACGACGATATTGACAGTGAAAATGTCCGCAATATCATTAAAGTCGGCAAGCGTATTGAGCGGCTGGATCTCTACGCGCGGCTTCATATGTCCCGCGAGGAAATGAAGCGCGAGGTAGACCGGCTCTCCGGACGGATCTGGCGCACCTGCCTGAAATACAGGCAGTCCTACCTCGACGATCTGAACGCCCTCGTCGAAGCGCCCAAAATAGATTATCCCGCCATCGTACAGAAAACCGAAATGCTTCTGGAGGAATAGCCATGAAGGAGCTGCTCTTTGAATATGACATGAATCTGGTATTCAGTCCGCCAGTCGAAGAACACCGTTTTACCCTGAAATGCATCCCCAGGACCGATGAAAGACAATTTATCAAACAGCTCGATGTGGAGGTTTACCCAAAGGAGTTTTTGTCAACGGATGAAGACTCCTTTGGCAACTACAGCATTTACGGATATACAAAGGGCAAGCATGACCGATTTTTTGCCCGTGTCCGTGGACAGGCGCGAACCGGTCTGGCTCCCTGCCTGACAGCAAGAGCCGAGCACCAGGTCGGACTGTTCCGATATCAGACGGACTGTACCCGTCCCGGTCCAAATATTCTCTCATTCGCGGACACGTTTGCGGACGCGGCGACGGAATACCATGACCTTTCCGCCGCCGTTATACACAGCGCAGACACGAATCCTATACCCGGCTACGACCCCACACTAAGCTTCGTCCTTACCATGATGCGCGGCTTATACAGGGAATTTTCCTATGTGCAGGGCGTCACAAACGTACAGACGACCGCGGAGGAGGCGATGGCGCTCGGCAGAGGAGTCTGCCAGGATTATTCGCATATCCTGCTCTCTCTTTGCCGGCTGCATAAAATTCCCTGCCGCTATGTCGTGGGGATGCTGATCGGAGAAGGGTTAAGCCACGCCTGGGTGGAAATCTACAGCAGGGGTCACTGGTACGCGCTCGACCCAACCAACAATCTGATCGTAGACGACGCACATATCAAAATATCCTCCGGCCGCGATTACCATGACTGCATCGTCAGTCAGGGCGTATTTGTCGGATGCACAACGCAGACGCAGACGGTCGCTGTGAGAGTGCGGGAGATAGACATTTGCTGTCCGGCTGCACCAAAGCACGTTTCGCATGTATGATTTTATTTCCATGCGTTGCAGACACATTTATAGCAAACGGCAATAATAATTTATCGTTTTCTATAATTCGATGCGCACGACCGCATATGGACCCTGCGGACGGCACAAAATGGGACAGGCAGCGGGCCTGTCCTGAACAGACAGAAAGAAGGGACATTCCATGATCCAGACAATTGCAAAAACCAACATGCCGGTGGATGAAGTGCTCCGTATTCGAAAAAACCGCATCCAGCCGGACTATCATCCTGTGCTCAGCGCATCGAAGCAGGCAGGGCAGCCCACCACTGAGCACGCTGAGCATGAAAGCCAGACGCTTTCAGATTGTTCTCCCTCCTGCTCCAGACGCATCAGCATCGTCACCGGAATCCACGGCGATGAGCTGGAGGGGCAGTTCGTGTGCTACGAGGTCGCCCGCAGGATTAAAGAGCACCCGGAATACCTGAAGGGTACTGTCGATCTCTATCCGGCGCTGAATCCCTTCGGCATCGATTCCGTGACCCGCGGCATCCCTGCCTTTGACCTCGATATGAACCGGATTTTTCCGGGAAGCTCTGACGGCGACATGAATGAATACCTCGCCTCAGAAATCATCCGCGACCTCGAAGGCTCCGACCTGTGTCTCGACATTCACGCCAGCAATATTTATCTGACGGAGATTCCCCAGATCCGCATCAACGAGCTGCATGAGGAAGCGCTGCTCCCTCTGGCAATGCTGTCGAATGTAGATTTTATCTGGGTTCATGGTACGAGCACGGTGCTTGAATCCACGCTCGCCTACAGTCTGAACAGCCGCGGCGTCCCGACCCTGGTGGTAGAGATGGGCGTCGGCATGCGCATTACCAGAGAATACGGCACACAACTTACCGACGGCATTTTCCGTCTTATGGCGAAGCTTGGCGTCTGGATCGGGCCTGTCGCTGAGATCCGCACGCCGGTCATCTCCAGAGATCCCGATGAGGTCTCTTTCCTGAACGAGCCGGTTTCCGGTATTTTTATAAAGACGCGCCCGCACGGAAGCATGCTCAAAGCCGGTGATGAAATCGGGCAGATCGTAGATCCGCTGCATGGCACGCTGCTGTCTGTCATCACCGCTCCGGTCGACGGCTGGCTTTTTACCGTCCGCGAATACCCGGTAGTCGATGAGGGCTCCCTGCTTGCGCGAATACTGACACAAAACTAAGGAGCCGACATACATACTTACATAATAAATCCTCATGCAGCGGTTTCGCTGCACCACTACTTATAAAAGTGTATGATACAAGGAGATTTTCCATGAAACAATCCGTTTTATTTGAAATAAAAGCGCTCTACCGCGACAATTTCCGTGTCACCGGATTCACCTTCGGCAGCGGCGAAGAATCCATCTGCATCGTCGGAAGCATGCGCGGCAACGAAAACCAGCAGCTCTACGCCTGCTCCCAGCTGATCCGCAAGCTCACGGAGCTGGAGGCAAACGGGCAGATCCTGCCTGGAAAACAGATTCTGGTGATTCCCTGCGCAAATCCATATTCCATGAATATCAAAAAACGGTTCTGGTCCATTGACAATACGGACATCAACCGCATGTTTCCTGGCTACGACCAGGGCGAAACCACACAGCGCATCGCCGCGGGAATTTTCAACGCCATCCAGAACTACAGATACGGCGTGCAGTTTGCTTCTTTCTATATGCCCGGCTCGTTTGTCCCGCATGTCCGCATGATGAAGACCGGTTTTGAGAATGTCGAGCTCGCCAGACAGTTCGGACTTCCCTATATCGTCCTGCACGACCCGCGTCCCTTTGACACCACCACGCTGAATTACAACTGGCAGATCTGGGAAACCAATGCTTTCTCCATCTATACCACCAACACGCAGAGAATTGACCGCAAAAGCGCGATGCAGGCCGACGAAGCCATCCTGCATTTTATGGAAAAACAGGAAATTATCCATTACTGTGAAAGCGCCCCATCCTTACAGACAGCAGCGTCATGCGACAGCTCTTCACAAAGCTCATCACCCGACACACCTCAAAATGGGCAGGGCGACCTGTCATCGAACAAAGAGCGGAAGCTCTTCGCGTCCCGTGTGATCGAAAGCCGCGATTTCATCCCCGTCCGCGCGGAGGACGCGGGCTTCTTTGAATCGCTCGTACAGCCGGGCGACGAGGTAGCGGAAGGACAGCTTCTTGCCAGAATCTATGACCCGTACACCGGCGCTGTCCGCAGCACATTACACGCGCCAGCGCGCAGCACGGTCGCATTCGTACATGACGAAGCCATGACTTACCAGAGTACAGCCGTGCTGAAGCTGATCCGCGGGGAAGCCCAGTAGACCGGCACAAGTAGACCGTATCGTAAGAGCTTGTGCTTAATGCGCAGAATGTTTTGCCGAGAGTGCGACGCAAAAACCGCAGGCGTAGCGGGCTACGTTGAGGATTTTGCGCCGTGCTATCGGTGAAACAGGCAAGCAGTATGCACATGAAATTACGATATGGGCTACTAACTCACCGCATACCCGCTCCGATACGTCGTACCATCCAGCACAAGGTAAATCTCCCAGGTCGCGTCTTGCAGACCTTCTGTGGAAATCCATCCGCTCGTAACGACTGTCGTACCGCCGTCTGTCTCTGTCGCGGTCTGGGTTATGCCGTAGATCCTTGTCTCGTCCCCGCTCTTTAACACGAGATATCCGTCTGCCAGATCTTCGGAAGATGTTTCCGTCGTATAGGAGCCGCTCAGGGTAAGCTTTACCGCATCCAGAGTGAAGCTCCAGCCATCCGGCAGCTTCTCCGTGCTGTCAAAGGAAATCTCTGATTCCGGTTCCACAGTGGAAGTCTCTCCCAGGCTTCCCAGCAGCACACCGATCTGTGTAACATCCAGATCGCCGTCCTCCGTATAAAGAGGCAGTGCCAGCGACCGGTAGGTCTGGCAGTTGTACGTGTCGCCTGAGATTGTCAGCTCAAAAATCAGCTCCTGATTCACGACCCGGTCGACATGGGTAGTGCTCACTACATCCGCCGAGAACTGATAAGACGGACCATAGTCGTGGCTGTCCTCCTCCGCGTTATAAAGGTTGGAACCAGCCGTGATCTGCAGCGCATCTACTGTGCCGTCCAGTGAAATTGCCCCGGAAATCCAGTCAGAATACCACTCGGCTCCGCGTTCCTTACCGTATTCATAGACCTGCTCCACAGTCATTGCCTCCGTATCTATGTGGTAAATGACCGCACGGGAATATATATCATCGCCACTCACACGGTTGTCGTTGTCCTCATATTTCACTTTTGCCGTTCCATTGTCAAACAGCAGAATATCTCCATTGTCGAGCATCGTCACCTGATGCTGCGCATAAAACCATTCAAAATCATCGCCAACCGGAGTGAAGAAATAACTCTCATCCACGCTCTCCCAGCCATCCGGATCTCCAAGTATCCATGCAAGTGTTTTTTCCGTCCTGTTTACCGCGACAATCGCGTCCTTGTGCCGCGCGGAGAGCAGCAGCAGGTCATTTTCTTCATCGTACCAGAGCGCGTTGTTGTGGAACCAGTCTGTCTCACTGGAGCCATCCGTCCAGATGGAAGCGGATGCGCCGTCGCTCAGATCTTCAAACAGGTCTTTAAGATCCAGCTCCCATACCACTTCCCCAGTTTCGCGGTCTATCTCGACCACATAATCTTCAAAGCTGCTTAAATCCGGACTGCTCGTCGCCACCAGCAGATTTCCACTGGAAAGCTCCTGGAAGTCATGGTGCATACCGCCCGGAATCGCGTACTCGGCATAAATCTTTCCGTTCAGGTCAAACTCAACCAGACCGGATT
Organism: Lachnospiraceae bacterium; assembly: GCA_021199395.1. GTDB lineage: Bacteria > Bacillota > Clostridia > Lachnospirales > Lachnospiraceae > Choladousia. Next base: position 8,084 of record JAJQIE010000065.1, read on the forward strand.
TGTGATAACCGCTCCGGATCGTATAGGAAGAAGGCGCCATCAGATGGCCGTTTGAAAGCCGGTGGACGCCCATCACTCCCACAGACGTGAAGTACCACCGGATATCTCCCGCGCTGTCGATCGCCAGAATCGTACCGCCACTCGAACAGATAAAATTCAGGCAGGACTCATCATAGGCGTCCGCATCCAGCATCTCGGCCTCAATATTCCAGGCGCTCACATCCACGCTTTCCGTCGTAATTTCCAGTGTATTTGTCGTACCGTCCTCCAGCGTCAGAACCACCTCCGTCGTATCGCCATTATACAGTCCATACACCGGAACAATGTGGTCGGTCGCCGCATCAAATGTCCCCTTGATATCATTCTCCTCACTCTTTCCCTTTACGGTAATCGTGCCGCCCATTTCCTCCTCCGTGCTGAAAACAACCACAGCCGTCAGCGGTGAATTTCCATAGGGATTCAGGACAACCAGAGGTTCTTCAAATGAATACCCCACCGCCGCTTCCTGCAGCAGCGCCTCGTCAATCGCGTTCTGGGAAGCAAAAATATCCGTCTCCTCAAGGAGCATGATATCCTCCGCGCTTTCTGTGTCCGCGGCCGTCTCCGTAGCCTCCGCGTTTTCTGTGGTCACGGCAGTCTCAACAGCCTCCGCGCTTTCTGCGTCCTCCGCCAGCGCCGTCAGCGGTGCAGAGCTCCCGGCCGCAAGCATGAAAACAGCAGCCATCATAAATAAACCGTGTTTTGTAAAAAAGCAATGTCTTTTCATTTTGATTTTCCTCGCTTTCTGTTAAATCATAACAGCCATCCCGTCTGCCACAAAAAACTTTTGCATAAACCTGACATTTTTTACACCGAATGCTTTATGAT
>JAJQIE010000334.1 GCA_021199395.1 Lachnospiraceae bacterium
CTCTGACTCGTCTGGATTTTCTGTTCCTCCATCTGCTCCCGCAATTTCCGATGAATCACACTCTGACTCGTCCGGTTTTTCTGTTCCTCCGGCAGTTCTCGCAGTCTCCGATAAATCGTACTCTGGCTTGTCTGGCTCTTCCGTTTCTCCGGCTGCTCCCGCAGTTTCCGAAACCTCCATCCCGCCCGGATAGACCAGCGTACCTACGGCAGTCTCCCTCACGATTTCCCTTGCAATCGACAGAACAGCCTCATTTTTCTCCCCCAAAACCAAAAAATCGACATATTTCGGGCATAAAAAAAGCGTGTGTCCAGACCCTTCATTCTTCTGATTCACAGGCTTCTGACTTACTGGCTCTTGCTTCGCACCCAGATACAGGAATGTAAATTTATCTCCCGTCCTCGTATCCTTCCACTCTCCAAAATGCACCAGACATTCTCCCCAACGGCTGAACAACAGCCGAAAATAATTCATATTCATAATCTTCCCCTCTCTTGCGCAGCGTCGTCCGCGGCAGACATTTCGTCCCGCCGCGGAAATCTTATACGTTCAATCATCGACGCCACTTCGTATTATTTACCTTGTACTTAAAACAAACTCCTGCGGTCTTTCCCGGAAAAGCAGCCGCAATATGGTGTGTGAAGCAGTCCCAAGTACCCTGTATTAGTCAACAGTAACCCTTTCACCGCCCTTCGCGGTGATTCTTTCTCCTTTGTAAGCGGCAATTTTAATGAAAAACAGTTGTTTTATCTGTAACCAAAGTATTTCAATTATTGCTATAAATATTGCTAAAATATTGCCAAACACTTTTCTCCCGCTGTTACCGCTGTCCGGCGCGTGCAGCCTGTCAGGACTGCCTGTGGCTTATTAGCATCTGCTCTCTGTTTCGCTCTGTCCTAAGCATATGCCACTGACACACAGAACCACTCAGTGCCGCTAAACGTCCACGCAAGCGCGTCCACCCGGTTCGTTTGTTTCCCCGACTCATAGCTTCGCGGGAATAAACTCTGACGAAGAGCCGAAGCAGGCCTCAAACATCTTCGAATTCCATCAGTCCACCCAGATGCCATTTGTATAGCTGGAAACAGATTCCGACGCACTGCCTTCTATCACTACATGGGCGCCCCATGCTCGATAATAGTATCCGCCCGCCACTGAAATCGAACTGGTCGTGCTTGACACATAGTACGCATTGTACTTCGCCGCTATCGGTCCGGTATAATAGTTTGACCATGTACCGTTGACCAGCCGTTGTAAATACATACACACCTTAATCGTGTCTACGCTGGACTTCGCCGTAGTAGAACCCGCCATACGAAAGGTTCTGCTGCCCGTCACAGTAAGCGTACCCGTCCCATTCGACAGATAGGACCACCGTAGCGACGGATAGACGATCGCTTCCACTTCCGTTTCCTCCGTCAGCAGAGAACCGTCAACAACCGTCCCCAGCAGCTCATCCGCGGCGGATGCCTGCAGCGTCCCAAATGACATGCAAAACAGAAGCACTATCGCGGTAATTTTTCGTACCCATTTCATCTCTTTCCTCCTTTCCGCCCGCTTACAATAATAAAAACGATTGAGTCCATTATTTGTTACAGGAATCAGGAAAGAAAATCCATATGTTTTACAAGCTCCTCTATTTCTTCAAACGGAAGTTCTCCGGAAATAACATATCGAAAATCTTTATACTCAAATTCCGCCATATAGGATTCACCCTCCTGATCAGGATTCACTGACCATATCTTTACCTCTGTTCCTTGTAAATTCTCTATGGTCATTTCTAATTCCGTATCACTGTCAGAGACATAATAACTTGTAGCCTCAGAGTCTGGATTTCTCATATACAGGCATATAATTGTATCCCCATAAGAATAAAATACATGGGCTTCTGTTCCATCGTCATGTATCGCATACTCAAGATATTCCATCCCTGACGACCAATAGTTAAAATTAATTCCCGGAATTCCTGTTATCTCCTCAATCTCTTTCATTGCCGCATAATGTTCAGGATTTGCACTCTCCATCGTGTTTTCCTCCTCCACATTATCCGTCACCGTTCGCGTTGCAATATTGTCTACCACTGATTCCCACATCCTCAGAATCAATCTCCTGCTTGCGGTCACGTTCATGCTCACACCAAATACCAGCACAAACGCGGCTGCCACAATTCCACCTCGCTTTACTATTTTCTTCAAATAGCGGGAGCGTTTTTCCTTCTTTCCACGCTTTCGGTTCTGTCTCTCATGCTCCCGCTCTATTGCCCTGCGGTCTTCCTCCGGGAGCATACGGTACAGCATTTCGAGGTTCATGCCGGTATTTTCTATGTCATTCCCTCTTTCATTTTTTGTCCCATATTCTGTTTTATTTTCTATTTTATTCTCTATTTCATTTTCTACTTCATTTTTTGTTTTATTTTCCGTCTCATTTTCTATTCCATTTCTAATATCATTTTCCGTTTCAGTTCCATTTTCCACTTCATTTTTTGTTCCATTTTCTATTCCATTTTTAATTTCATTTTCCGTTGCTGTTTCTATTCCATTTTCCGTCCCATTTTTAATATCATTTCCCATTTCTATTCTATTTTTTGCTTCATTTTTTGTCCTATTTTCTATCTCATCTGCTATTTCATTTTCTATTTCATTTTTATTTCCTGTTTTATTCGCCTCATTCTGTATATCGTTCCCCGTTCTGATTTTCTGCTCACCCTCAGCTTCTGTCCCATTCCTGCACGAAAGCCCGGCTTCATTTCCACTTAACGGTTCGTCCTCGTCCTCCTGCCACACTCCCATCGCTTTCAGGCGCGCCACTATTTTATCATACTGGCCGTCCGGCGCCGTAATTTTGGACAATTCCGGGTCGGAATTGATTCTGCGCTCCGCCTCGTCCGCTTCCTCCTGAAGCCCCTGCAATATAAAATCATCAATCACCGGATCATCCGATTCGTCATAGGGAAAGCGAATCGGCGTTATTTTGGGGGACGCGGATTTTGAGGGGCTATATAAATTCTTATTATGTTCTGTTCTTTTATCTTCTGTACTCATAAATCAATAAGTCCCTTCTTGACTTTTTTATGATAAGGATTAAACTGTATATCATCGGAAAACGGCAATGGTTTCTGCTGTTACTGTAAAATTCTATTTCAGGCTGGAGGTTTTATGAAACGAATTATTCTCACCGGTGGCGGTACCGCCGGTCATGTTACTCCCAATATTGCTCTCATTCCGCGTCTTCAGGAATTGGGATATACGATTCAATATATAGGCTCCTACGAGGGTATTGAGAAGAAACTGATCGAAGAGCTGGGCATCCCTTATTCCGGCATTTCTTCCGGAAAGCTACGCCGCTACTTCGACCTCAAAAACTTTTCCGATCCTTTTCGCGTAGTGAAGGGCTATTTCGAGGCTAAAAAGATACTGAAAGAGTTTCATCCTGACATTATTTTTTCAAAAGGAGGCTTTGTCGCTGTCCCGGTCGTGCAGGCGGCAAAAAGTCTTCATATCCCGGTGATCATCCATGAATCGGATATGACTCCCGGTCTGGCAAACAGGCTTGCGCTCCCCGCCGCTACAAAGGTTTGCTGTAACTTCCCTGAAACACTTTCCAGTCTGCCGGAGGGCAAAGCCGTCGTTACCGGATCGCCGATTCGTCAGGAGTTGCATAGCGGGAATCGTCTTGCCGGTATGAAATTCTGTGGTTTTTCAGCCGATAAGCCGGTGCTTCTGATTATCGGCGGCAGCCTCGGTTCCGTAGCGGTGAACCAGGCGATCCGCGGTATCCTGCCCGAACTGCTGAAATCCTTTCAGGTCGTTCATCTCTGTGGAAAGGGCAATCTGGATGAGGATTTGAAAAACACAACCGGTTATGTTCAATATGAATACATCAAACAGGAGCTGCCGGATCTCTTTGCTCTGGCCGATGTTGTCGTTTCCAGAGCCGGTGCAAACGCAATCTGCGAGCTTCTCGACCTTCGCAAGCCAAATCTTCTGATTCCGCTTCCGGCCGCATCCAGCCGGGGAGATCAGATCCTGAATGCCCGCTCCTTTGAAAAACAGGGATTCAGCGAAGTGCTGATGGAGGACGACATCACGCCGGAGGTTCTGCTTTCCAGAATTCAGGACCTTTACCAGAACCGGCAGACCTATATCTCCGCTATGGAACACAGCGCTGCCAGTGACGCAGTCACAAAAATCACTGCATTAATCGAGGAAACTGTTCAGAATACATCGATCGGGTAGGAGACGCATTTGTTCTCTACCCGTACAAAGTCAAAGACCCCAATGCAAGCATATGGCATCAAGCTTGTTACAATGCAGACACGGCTACCTGGCCTGTTGCTTCGCGAAAATAAAATCGAAGAAGTCCCCGCTGCTCCGCGATGACCATTCGGAGGATCGGGGACTTTCGACTTTCATTCAGTTCTCTTTGTTCCTGTATTCGTCCCAGAATTTCTCGCGGATATACGCTCTTGCCCTGCAGACCCGCGCACGCAGCACAGACGACGATACGCCTGAAATCTCCGCGGCTTCCGCATAGGAAAGCTCCTTCACAAAGCACAGAGTCAACGCTTCATACCATTGCTCATTGACACATTTTACTTCCATGAGTATGCGTTTGGTAAACTCCTGCATATCCAGCTGTTCTTCCAGAATTGTCACAGTCTCATCGACCAGCAGATTGCCGACCTCTGTAGTCGTGGTATCCACCAGAAGCTCTCCCCACCGCTGTTTTCCTCTCAAATGATCAATCACAGCATTCTTGGTACAGCGCACCAGCCAGGCTTTCTCCGATTCAGGGCTTACCTGATCCATGCGTATATAAAATTCACAAAATACCTGCTGCAGAATCTCCTGCGCGAGCTGATAATCTGAGGTCTTATCCAGAACGATACGCATTATAAGATTCTGATACTTTTGAAAACACCCTTCAAATCGATTGTTTCTCATAATTATTCCCTTTATCTTTTGTAGGCTGTCGATTTATCGGAATAATTTCAGAATATCCTCTTTATCTGCTTCGCTTAGATTCCCTGGTTTCCACGTAATACCGACCATATCATTCTCATATCTCGGAATCAGATGAATATGGAAATGATCGACAGTCTGTCCGGCTGCGGCTCCGTTATTCTGGACAAGATTTAACCCATCCGCATGCAGGCCTTCCTTCAACTGCGTTGCGATCCTCTTTGCTGCTACAAATACCTTTTCAACTATCTCGTCCGGCAGTTCAAACAGATTCGCGGCGTGAGTCTTTGGAATAATCAGCGCATGTCCCTTAGAAGCGGGACCCAGATCCAGAATCACTCGCAATGTCTCATCCTCATAAAGTGTCGCCGATGGAATGTCTCCCCTTGCTATTTTGCAGAAAATACAATTATCCTCCAAAATTATCCCTTCTTTCTTCAGGCTATTACAGTGCGGTTTCCGGGCCGCACCGTGTAAATACAGATACTTGTGTTCAGGATATGTTCCACACACCATATTTATATATTAAAAAGATTGTCGGAAATTGTCAATCAAATATTCTTGCTATTTCATAAAATTAATGATAGACTTTCTACCACTCAAAAACAAAGCGAAAGAAGTTTATGTGCCATGACAAATGCTATCTATCAAAACAACCCGTCAGCTCCGGAAGCTGCCGACATCGAAAGCTTTTACCGACATTATCTCTCCAGCCTGTCTCATGAAATTCGCAATCCGCTTACCCTGATCTACAGTTCCCTGCAGATCATAGAAAAAGAATGTCCATCTGTCGCGTTATTCCCCCTCTGGAGCCAGACAAAAGCCGACCTCAAATATACGCTCCGGCTTCTTGAGGACACCTCGAAAATGAACTGTGAGTATCAGTTGGAATATACCACATTCCCGATACAGGATTTCTTTTCGGAGCTTTCCGCCTCTGTCGAATCGCTTCTGAGAAAGCATCAGATACAGATGGATACCGCAATTCGATGTGACAGTCCGACGAATCGGGATATCCCGAACTGCAATGGCACAAAATGCCATGCTTCAAACTACAAAAGCGCGCCATATAATTATTCAGAAGGTAAAACCACATCTCCCAATTCAGATAAACAGCCGTATCTTTACGCAGACAAATACAGGCTGAAAGAAGCGCTTATCAACCTCCTGATCAATGCTGCCGATGCGCTTTCAGCCATGCCCGCCTCCTGCCATCGCCGCATTATCCTGACCGTGGAATGCCACGGCTCCGATTGTTCAGACAGAGAATCCGGAATCTGTCTCCATGTAAGAGACAACGGCCCCGGCATTCAGGAAGAATATCTGAATACATTGTTTGATCCGTTTGTTACACATAAACCAGCCGGGACCGGACTCGGTCTTGCTATTGTCCGCGATATCGCCGCGCGTCATGGAGGCAGCGTGTCTGTAAAGACAAACACCAGCGAGCCGAACACTTATACGGACTTTTGCCTGTATCTCCCGGCAAATACTCACCCTCTGTAATCCTCCACCGGAATTCTAGTACATCGTCTTCCAGATAACCGGACTATATACGCAGAATGAATTTTTCATATGCAAGGCGGAAGAAGGAGGCGTAGCGTTGCTGAGCGCCAGTGGCGCTCGTTTAGCAACGACCGAAGCGGCAGCGTAGAGGCTACGTCGACTGATGACAACGAAGCAGATGAAAATTCAGGCAAGTATAGAGTCCGGTTAATATGGAGACGAGGTACTAATCTTGAAGGTCAGCTTCCGGTGAAACAGTATACCCAGCAAAAAGCCGCAGATCAGACCCCCGATATGGGCGCAATTGTCCACACCGGAAGCTGTAAAGCCCTGCAGCACAGACAGGGACACCATCAAAAACATCCGGCGTTTTGTATATTCCGGAACTCTGCCACGGTTCAGAAGTATCACCGCGATAAGTGCTCCTATCACAGAAAAAATGGCTCCGGATGCTCCGGCGGATACCTTGTAGGTTCCCATATTCATGTCATAAAAAACCGACACTATATTACCGACAATTCCGCCCACCAGATAAATTGTCAGGTAGCGAAGCTTTCCTGCCAGATTTTCTATCGCATCTCCGAGGAAAATCAGTACCAGCATATTATTAAACAGGTGCTGAATTCCAAAATGCAAAAACATACAGGTAAACAGTCTGTAATACTCCCCGTTTCCAACTACCAGAGGCGCATAGCTTGCGCCATGTACCAGCATAAAATACCCATCTTCCGTGTCTCCCATAAAGCTGAGGACAATGAAAACAATAATATTCGTCAGGACAATCGCCAGATTAACCGGCTGTCTGGATTTTATAAAATCCGCCGCTTCCCGCATAGCATCCCTCCTGTATGAACTACCCGGTCTGTCATAAATAACCAGTAATGATTAGAATATCATGTTTTCTCTGAGCCCGTCAATAGCTACCGGTCATTCTATGCCTGGCTGTGACCGGGAATCCATATATTTTCCATTTTCAGATTGCGCGAATAAAGCTTTCTGTGATACACTGCATACAAAACAGATACATAAAATTCAGCAACGCTTTTCATGTTATTTCGCGCCACAATTATAGTGAACGACAAAATTCTTTTGTCATTCACTATAAAGGATGCACACGGACGCATGAGGAATGGCTGCTTCGCAGCCTTGCGTCCGGCGCAAAGTAAAACGACTTACGTCGTTTATTATAAAATGACAGTCTTTCGGCTTATTTTAGGCTTATTTTACCACATACCGGGGCAGCAGGAGATTATTATGAGTGACATTGCATATATTAAATTGATTGAAGAAATTTCACTAAACGCATGGCCATCTCACAAAATGGAGCTTTATGACGGGTGGCTGATCCGTTTTTCCCATAATTACACGCACCGGACAAACTGCGTCTCTCAGGTCGGCGCGTCTTTGATCCCAGTCGAAGAAAAGATTGACTACTGTGAAAAAATATATCAAAACTATCATACGCCGTCCATTTTCAAGATCAGTCCTCTGATTGATCCGTCCTTTGACGCTCTGCTTTCGCAAAAGGGATATGAAATTCAGCATACTACCGAAGTAATGACGATGGAGCTTCAAAACCTTCATCCATATCCGGCCATATCCGCAGAATATGAATACTATGGCAGAAATTCCGGTTTACCCTCATTCGTCGTATATACGGAGGACACCATTGTACTGCTGCAGGATCGAATTACCGATGAGTGGATTTATTCTCTGTTCCGTCTGAACGGCACTACCAATCCAACGCTTCGCCGCATTGTTCCTTCTATGTTCAAAGCGATTCCAAAGGAGACGATTGTCGCCAGCATTGAAATTGACGGTCGTATGGTCGCCTCCGGTCTGGGAATTCTGGATCGCGGTCATGTCGGCCTGTACGCAATCTACGTAGATGTAAGCTGTCGCCACAAAAGCTTTGCCCGCGCAATCTGCAGCACAATTCTGACAGAAGCGCAGAAAAAAGGAGCACAGAAAGCATACCTTCAGGTCGTACAGGGAAATTCCTTTGCTAAAAACCTGTATACCTCACTTGGTTTTGAGAATCTGTATACCTACTGGTTTCGTGTGCACGCGAATCCGCCTCAATAATCCGGTCTGCTCACTACGCGATACTCTATGTCCGCAAAAGCCACTTTATCGTCCTTTTTGAGTTCACACTCTTCGAGCGGCATCAGCCTCCGCCCATTTACAAAAGTGCCATTTTTGCTGTTCATATCCTTCAGGTAATACTGATTCTCTCGCCTCTCAAGCCGTGCGTGCATCCTGCTCACGGTGGAAGACGTTAATATCACATCTGCTTCTCCCTTAATCTTTCCTATATAAACCGGATTTAAACAAGTACATATATCAGGACAGACATTCGCGTTATCTCCACTCGCGGGACAGGTGAGATATAATTGGCTTTTTTCCGCACCCGGAAACAGGATGCGCGGTACTTCTATC
>JAJQIE010000042.1 GCA_021199395.1 Lachnospiraceae bacterium
GTTCCAGAATGGTGCGGTTTTTTTCATGGTTTACCAGCCGACAGACAATATGATTTCTGACCTGCTCAAAATTTTTGTAAAATGAGATATCACAGGCGCCGTTTTTTTTATTTTCGTAATAGAAGGCGAGGATTTCTTCGACGAGGACGGTCGTATCCGTTCCATTCAGATATTCCTGATAGAAGGAATTCAGATAGATGGCGGGTGCCGCGTTTTCGCCTGGAAAGAGGATGGTCATCCCGTCCTCATCGGGCAGATTTATCCTCTGTATTTTGCTGACGTGAATCTGCGCATTTGCGCCAATCTGTTTTTTAATTTCCTCCGTGATCATTTCTAAAAATGTGCTGTAATTCAATAGAACCACCTTTCTCTGGCAAGCAGCCAATCTTTGTATGGCACAGATTATACAGAAATATATCACATAAATCAATTAAATAAAACATAATAAATGAGAAATATTTTCTTAAAATATGTCCGCTTAAAAGGCCTGATACTGACTGAAAACATATTTTGCATCAGGCAATCGGATAGGGGGAGAGCACGGCTGCGAAGCAGCCTTCCTATGTGCATCCCGCGGAGCGTTTTATGATATAGGGAACGAAGTTTCCTATATCATAAAAAAACCGTACAATGCAGTAAAACGGCATTATACGGTCATTCTCAAAGTGATTTGCAGAGTATTCCGCGATGCTTTTATACGCGGGAAAGATACTCACCGGTTCTGGTGTCAATTTTGAGCTTATCCCCTGTATTTACAAACAGTGGAACATACACAAGCGCTCCCGTCTCGACCGTCGCCGGCTTGGATGCGCCCGTGGCGGTATCGCCCTTCAGACCAGGCTCAGTCTCTGTAACCTCCAGCTCAACAAAAAGCGGCGGCTCAACTGCAAATACATTGCCGTTGTGGGAGCAGACCTTAACCATTTCATTTTCTTTTACAAATTTAAGAGCGTCCCCAATGGCTTCCTGATTCAGACCAATCTGATCGTAAGTCTCTGTATTCATAAAATAATAGAGATCGCCATCTGAATAGAGATACTGCATTTCCACACGGTCAATTCGTGCCAGCGTAAATTTTTCTGTAGGACGGAAGGATTTCTCTACTACACCGCCATTAATAATATTTTTTAATTTTGTTCTGACGAACGCGGCTCCCTTTCCAGGCTTTACATGCTGAAATTCAATGATCTGAAAAATATTACCATCCATTTCGATTGTAACGCCATTTCTAAAATCACCTGCTAAAATCATGTCGTCGTCTCCTCCTGAAAAATCAGTTTTTTTTCAACCGTATTATCTGTATCATTCTATCGTATTCATTTACTTTTTTCAACTGTTTTCTTTTCTCAAAATTCCATTTCGTTAACAATTTTCCTGAAAAAAGAAGCTGAACCGTATGAAAATCACAAATTTCTCTTGTATCTGCCGCCTTACTTTGATAAACTGTATCTGTTCAAAAAGACAGGAATGAAAGAACGGCGGAATGGGGATTTTTATATGAAGAACAGAACAATCGGCGTAGCGCTGCTTGGACTTGGCACGGTAGGGCTTGGCACCTACAGGGTACTGAAAGCGCAGCGCGGGGAGATGATCTATAAAACAGGGGCGCAGCTTTTGCTGCGCTGGATTCTTGTGCGGAATAAGGAAAAGGCGGCGGCAAAGGTGGATGAGCCGGAGCTGATCACAGACCGGTTTGACGATATCCTGAATGATGATCAGGTGGAGATCGTGATTGAACTGATCGGCGGGACGACTGTTGCCGGGGAATATATCGAGGCGGCTCTGCGCGCCGGAAAGCATGTCGTGACTGCAAATAAGGATCTGATCGCGTCCGACCACGGACGGCTGATGGATCTGGCAAAGGAGAATGGCTGTGACCTGATGTTTGAGGCAGCGGTTGCCGGGGCGATTCCCGTGATTGCCCCTTTGAAGCAGTCGCTGGCAGCGAACCATTTATCTGAGGTGATGGGGATTGTCAATGGGACGACCAATTTCATCCTGACCCGGATGGAGCAGGAGGGGATGGAGTTTGGCGAGGCGCTTGCGCTTGCGACAGAGCTTGGCTACGCAGAGGCCGACCCGACTGCGGATGTGGAAGGGATGGACGCTGCCCGCAAGGTTGCGATCATGGCTTCGATTGCCTTCAATTCCAGAGTTTCGGTGGAGGACGTCTGGACGGAGGGTATTACAAAGATCACAGCGGATGATATCCGCTATGCGCAGGAGATGGGCTGCTGCATTAAGCTGATCGGTATGGCGCACAGCGACGGATCCTCCATTGAGGCCTATGTCGCGCCGATGCTGATTCCAAAACGTCATCCGCTCGCTTCGGTCAATGACTCTTATAATGCGGTCTTTGTACGGGGAGACGCGGTAGAGGATGCGATGTTTCAGGGCAGAGGCGCCGGCGAGCTGCCGACCGCGAGCGCGGTGGTCGGCGATGTTTTTGACGTGGCGCGGAATATTGTACATGAGTGTAACGCCAGGATCTCCTGTACCTGTTACAAGCATCTGCCAGTCGTCCGGATGGAGGATGTGTACAGCCGGTATTTTCTCCGCGTAGAGGTGGAGGACCGGATCGGCGTGCTTGCAGAGCTTGCCGATGTGTTTGCACGTCATCTGGTGAGTGTCGATCAGATCATCCAGAAGCAGCGTCCCATATCGCTTCAGCCCTCTGAGACAAGACAGGAATCCTGTGCTTCAAAAGCAGGGCAGGGGAGCTTGTGTACCCAGGCAGAAAGCGAGCTTCCGGGTACAGAGATTGTGGTGATTACGGATGTGGTTCGCGAGGGCGCTTTCCGCAGGGCGGTGCAGTGCATCAGCGATAAGAAAGGAACCCGGCGAATCTGTTCCATTATCCGTGTCTATACTTCAGATGAGAGAATGAAGGCGGAAGGGAATCGGCGATGAATGGGAGCAGAAAAGCGATCCTTGTCGTCAGCTTTGGAACAAGCTATGTGGAGACGAGGATAAAGACGATCGACCGGATTGAAGAGGATATGAAGGAACGGTACCCGGATCGCCGGGTTTACTGTGCCTGGACGAGTGGGATCATTCGCAGAAAGGTGAAGGAGCGCGACGGCCTCTGTATCCCGGATATAATGGGAGCGATGAAACAGATAGCGGCGGATGGGATGACAGAGCTCGTTGTCCAGCCGACCCATGTAATCAACGGAATTGAGACAGACCGGATGATGGAGAGCGTAATGTCCGGTCGACACCTGTTTGCGCGTGTGTCCGTGGGTGCGCCGCTTTTGACGACCCATGAGGACAATGCCAGAATTGTACAGGTGATCGCCGGGGAGCTCCGGCCAAAAGAAAGGGAGACTCTGGGGCTGATGGGACACGGGACGGAGCATTACGCGAATTCCATCTATGCCGCGCTGGATTATCAGTTCAAGGACGCGGGTTATCCCAATATTTTTATGGGAACAGTGGAGGCCTATCCGGCGCTGGACACGCTGCTTCGCAGGGTAAAGGAGCAGGAGCCGGAGCGGGTGATTCTGGCTCCGTTTATGATTGTTGCCGGGGATCATGCGCAAAAGGATCTGGCGGGCGAGAGTGAGGATTCGTGGAAAAGCCGGTTCGAAAAAGAGGGATTTAAGGTTTCCTGTGTTTTAAAGGGTCTTGGCGAATATGCGGGCGTCCGCGAGCTGCTGCTGGAGCACGCGCAGACCGCTGCGGAGTTATGAACCTGCTGCTGGAGCACGCGCAGACCGCTGCGGGGATATGAGCCTGCGGATGGAAGAACACAGTATAGAAGGAATTGAGCCGATGTGCTGACAGATACAGATGAAGCTTGTGATACAGCGTGTGCGCGGAGAAGTCGGCTGCACCTGCGCGAGGAGGTAAAATTTGGGAATACAGATGGTGGGGATTGATCACAGTATGGCCCCGATTGATATACGGACGGTTTTTTCATTTACAAAAAAGAGTATGGCGGAGGCGCTGGATCAGCTGAAGCAGGTGAAGGGAGTGGGGGGCTGTGTCCTGATTTCTACGTGCAACCGGATGGAGCTTTGGCTGAGCACGGGAACGGACCTTGAGAAATCGCCCTATGCCCTGCTTTGCGCTTTAAAAGGAGTCCCGCAGGAGGAGTACCGGCAATACTTTCGTTTCCGACAGGAGAGGGAAGCGGTGCACCATCTGTTTCGACTTGCCGGCGGACTGGAATCCCGTATCCTCGGAGACGACCAGATTGTGACGCAGGTAAAGGACGCGCTCGCTTTTTCCAGAGAGCACTATGCGGCGGATCATGTGCTGGAAACTCTGTTCCGGCAGGCGATTACTGCGGCAAAAAAGGTGAAAACCTGCGGAGAACTGACACCATCGGATCAGTCGGTTGTGCGCACGGCAATCCGCACCCTGAAAGCGGAGGGATATACGTTTGAAGGGAAAAAATGCATGGTGATCGGAAATGGCGTTATGGGGAAGCTTGCCGCGACCCAGCTTCAGGAACAGGGCGCGGATGTGACTGTGACTGTGCGCCAGTATCGGAGCGGCGTTGTGGAGATTCCGAAAAACTGTTCACGCATTGATTATGGGCGACGAATGGAGCTGTTTGGCGCGTGTGATTATGTGCTGAGCGCGACTGTCAGTCCAAATTATACGTTAACAAAGGAGCTGGTGGAGGAGTATCAGATCGGCCCGGTCGTACTGATCGATCTGGCTGTGCCGCGCGACATTGAGGCAAGCGTGGCTTTGCTGGATGGCGTCCGGTTTTTTGATGTGGACTGTTTCCGGGAGGAGGCGGTAAGTGAAGCCCAGAAAAAAGCGATCGCGGACGCGGAGGCCTGCTTTGCGGATCAGATGAAGGAATTCTTTGACTGGTACGAGTGCGTGGATGTGATTCCAAAAATCCAGGCGATCAAAGAGCTGGCGGCGGTTGATCTGGAGCAGCGCCTGACGAAAAAGGTGCGTGAGCTGCCGCTGGAGGCTGAAAAAAAAGAAACGTTGAAAAATGACATTGAGGCTGCGGCGGAGCGCTCTATGAACAAGCTCATCTTTGGCCTGCGCGACTGCGTCAGCCAGGCAACCTTCCGGGAATGCATCAGCGGACTGGAAAAGGTGTACGGATCTGAGCTGTAATATCTGAAAAACCGGTTGTTTTAGGCGTTTTCATACAATTTCCGGTGCAAAATGGTAAAATCTGGTTCCGGTCTATCCGGGTTAGGAGCAAAAAGATGTCCGAAAAAGTAATAATCGGCAGCAGGGAGAGCCGGCTTGCCGTGACTCAGTCTGAGATGGTACAGCAGTACATACAGGAGAAAAATCCGGGGCTGTCAGTGGAAATCCTTACGATGAAGACGACCGGGGATAAAATACTGAACCAGCCGCTGGAAAAAATCGGCGGGAAGGGGCTGTTTGTCAGGGAGCTGGACGCCGCTTTGCTGGAAGGACGCTCTGATCTTTCGGTTCACAGCCTGAAGGATGTGCCGATGGAGCTTCCATGTGAGCTCCCTCTGATCGCTTTCTCTGCGCGGGAGGATGTACGGGACGCGCTGATTTTGCCGGAGGGAGTGACAGAACTGGATTTTTCAAAGCCGGTCGGATGCTCCAGCAAACGGAGAATGCTGCAGCTCGCCGCGCTTTATCCGCAGGCGACCTTCGCCCCGATCCGTGGAAATGTGCAGACCAGGCTGCGCAAGCTGGACAGCGGCGAATACAGCGCCACTATTCTGGCTGCTGCGGGATTAAAGCGACTGGGTCTTGCGCATCGCATCAGCCGGTACTTTACGATTGAAGAGATGATTCCCGCCGCGGGACAGGGGATTCTGGCGGTACAGGGATGTCTGTCCGGCAGCGGGGGGAGTCCGCTTGCGCGGGAAGAATCGGCAGGGGGGAAGGCTTTTCCACCACAGGGGAGCGCAGAACGGGATTACAGCTATCTGGATGGCTATTCTGATCCTGCGTCAGAGATATGCGCGCTTGCCGAACGCGCCTTTGTCCGGGCACTTGGAGGAAGCTGCAGTACACCGGTGGCGGCTTACGCGAGGATAGTCGTCCCTTCGGGATCGGAGGCAGATATGGTTTCTTCGGACGGCGGCAGTATTTTGCGTCTGGATGCGTTTTATTGTGATGAAAGCACAGGCAGAATATACCGGGGCAGTGAGTATGGAAATCCGGATGCGCCTCAGGAGGCCGGGAAAAAGCTGGCAAGGCGGTTTATGGAATAGTAAAATCTGTCAGGACAGTTATGGGCAGTAAACGGAGGTCATAGATGAATAATAAAGAATCAGGCAGGGTCTGGCTCGTGGGCGCGGGACCTTCCGATCCGGGACTTTTTACGCTAAAAGGGAAACGGGTGCTTTCGGAGGCGGAGGTCGTTGTGTATGACGCACTGGTCGGGCAGGGGATTATGAGCATGATTCCCGATTCGGCGGAGAAAATCAACGTTGGAAAACGTTCAAGCCACCATACGCTCCCACAGGAGGAGATCAGTGAGCTGCTGGCGCAAAAGGCAAAGGAAGGTAAACGTGTCGTGCGCTTAAAGGGCGGCGACCCGTTCCTGTTCGGGCGGGGCGGGGAGGAGATAGAGGTTCTGCTCCGTGAGAAGATTCCGTTTGAGGTTGTGCCAGGTGTAACGTCGGCGCTTTCCGTTCCGGCGTACCAGGGGATTCCTGTGACGCACCGGGATTTCTGTTCTTCTTTGCACATCATTACCGGACATAAGCGGGCGGGGGAATCCTATGATATTGATTTTGAAGCGCTGGTTCGCACCAGGGGAACGCTGGTATTCCTGATGGGAGTGGCAGCGCTCGGCGAGATCTGCCAGGGACTGATCGAGGCGGGAATGTCGCCGGAGGTGCCGGCCGCACTTCTGATGCGCGGGACGACCGCGGGGCAGCGACGGATTGTGGCGACGGTGGGAACGCTGAGGGAAGAGACAGAGCGGCAGGGGGCGTGTACGCCCGCAATCATTGTGGTTGGTGAGGTCTGTGCCCTGTCGGAGCAGTTCTCATGGTATGAAAAGCAGCCGCTCGGCGGCGTAAAGGTGCTGCTGACACGTCCAAAGGAGCTGATCAGCGAGACTGCGGCAAAGCTCAGGGCGAAGGGGGCGGAGGTTCTGGAGCTTCCGGCGATCCGCACAGAGCGTATACCAGATAATAAAAGGCTTGCACAGGCATTTGCCCGGCTTTCTGTTTATCAGTGGATCGTGTTTACCAGTCCGACCGGCGTGCGGATATTCTTTGAGGAAATGGCGGATCGGGAGATTGACTGCCGGGTGCTTGGTGGTGTAAAATTTGCCGTGATAGGAAACGGAACCAGGAAAGCGCTTGCGGAACGGGGTTTCTACGCTGATCTTATGCCGGAAATATTTGACGCGGCGCATCTGGGTAAGGCTCTGGCTGAGGCGGCAAAAATGAATGACAGGTCGGGAGCGTCTGAGATGAAGCGTATTCTGATACCGCGCGCGGCGGCTGGGTCTCAGGAGCTCATAGAGGAAATCGGCGATGCATTTTCTGTGGATGATGTTCCGACGTATGAGACGCTCACGGAAACAGATTTTTATGTGGATCTGAAAAAGGAATTTGCGGAGGGAACCATAGATTACGCGATGTTTACGAGCGCGTCTACCGTTCGGGGATTTGCGGCTGCCACGCCCGGACTTGATTACGCGAGGGTGCGTGCGGTCTGTATCGGCAGACAGACAGAGGCTGCAGCAGCTTCTTTGGGTATGCACACATTTACGGCGGAGCAGGCGTCGATAGACAGCCTGATTGAACGCCTGTGCCAGGCTGTGGAAAACAGGAAAACAGAGGATTACGGACAGGGTATAAGGGAGGATGATGGATATGCTGGAATTTAAGTATGACACACAATTGTTAATAGAAGGAGAAGATCTGGATGAGGACGCGATCAGTGAATACTTTACGGAGAACTTTAAGGGCGACTGCCTGCTGGCGGTTGGCGATGAGGAGCTGATCAAGATTCATTTCCACACAAATGAGCCGTGGAAGGTTCTGGAATACTGTGCGTCTCTCGGCGAAATCTATGATATCGTGGTAGAGGACATGGATCGTCAGTCGCGCGGCTTAAAGGGCTGATGTGCTGAAAGGCTCGGATTCTGACCCGTCTGTGCGAGGATTTTTGCAGCGGGCAGTCGTCGAACCAGGCAGGCTTGCAGCGGGCAGTCATCGAATCGGGCAGGTTTGCAGCGAGCGTTCGGCGAACCAGACAGGCTGAATATACATGGAACAGTAATACGGGCCGCAGGCTTCGAGAGATTCCGGAAGGAGGGACGAGGTATCTGCGGCACGATAAGATACCTGGTTGTGAGGAGGCAGGAATATGAATATGACAATTCGACCGAGAAGGCTGCGGAGCTCTGAGACGCTGCGCAGGATGGTGCGCGAGACGCGCGTGGACGCGTCTTCACTGATTTATCCGATCTTTGTAAAAGAAGGAACCGGGATACGCGAGGAGATTCCGACAATGCCGGGACAGTATCGATACAGTGTGGATCGAATGGGGGAAAAGCTGCAGTCTTTGCTTGACGCAGGCGTTTCGAGTGTGATGTTTTTTGGCATTCCGGATCACAAGGATGAGGTCGGGAGCGAGGCTTACGCGGAAAACGGGATCGTTCAGAGGGCATTGCGTCAGGCCAGAAGGGACTTTCCGGGTCTGTACCTGATTACGGATGTATGTATGTGCGAATATACCTCCCACGGCCACTGCGGCGTCCTTTGCAGCAGCGCCCAACGCGAAGCGTTATCGGAAGGGGCGCTGCGATCTGCCGCCGAACAAAGTGAGGGGGCGATTCCATCTGGCAGCGCCCAACGCGAAGCGTTATCGGAAGGGGCGCTGCGATCTGCCGCCGAACAAAGTGAGGGGGCGATTCCATCTGGCAGCGCCCAACGCGAAGCGTTATCGGAAGGGGCGCTGCGATCTGCCGCCGAACA
>JAJQIE010000217.1 GCA_021199395.1 Lachnospiraceae bacterium
CCGACCATCGGGTTGAGGCCCGCGCCGAGCAGACCCATCATCTCTACATGAGCCGGTACGGAGGACGAACCTGCGAACTGCGCGTCAGAGTGCATACGGCCAAGGGTATCCGTCATACCATAGGAAGCCGGGCCTGCCGCCATATTATCCGGATGCAGGGTACGCCCTGTGCCGCCGCCGGACGCTACGGAGAAATATTTCTTACCGGCCTCAAGACGCTCTTTCTTGTATGTACCTGCCACCGGATGCTGGAAACGGGTCGGATTAGTGGAATTACCGGTGATGGAAACATCTACGTTTTCTTTCCACATAATAGCCACGCCTTCCGGAACGCTGTTTGCGCCGTAGCAGTTCACTTTCGCGCGGAGTCCCTCGGAGTAAGACTTGCGATATACCTCTTTCACTTCGTTGGTATACGGATCGTATTCAGTCTCTACATATGTAAAGCCGTTGATTCTGGAAATGATCTGAGCAGCGTCTTTTCCAAGACCGTTCAGGATTACACGAAGCGGCTTCTGACGAACCTTGTTTGCTTTCTCAGCGATTCCTATCGCACCCTCTGCCGCAGCAAAGGACTCATGTCCCGCAAGAAACGCAAAACACTCTGTCTCTTCCTCAAGAAGCATTTTCCCAAGATTTCCATGACCCAGGCCTACCTTACGGGTATCTGCTACGGAGCCGGGAATGCAGAATGCCTGAAGCCCCTCTCCGATTGCTGCAGCCGCGTCCGCAGCCTTCCGGCAGCCTTTTTTGATCGCGATCGCAGCGCCTACCGTATACGCCCAACATGCGTTCTCAAAACAGATCGGCTGGATTCCCTTGATCTGATTGTATACATCAAGTCCGGCATCCTTTGTGATCTTCTCCGCTTCCTCAAGCGAAGCAATGCCATAGCTGTTCAAAACGGAATTGATCTTATCAATTCTTCTCTCGTATGATTCAAATAAAGCCATTTTTCGTTACCTCCTGTGCTTACTCTTTTCTCGGATCTATAATCTTAACTGCATCGGCAACGCGGCCATACTGACCCTTTGCTTTTTCCCATGCGGTGTTCGGATCGTCGCCCTTTTTGATGAAATCTGTCATCTTACCAAGGCTTACGAACTGGTAGCCGATGATCTCATCATCCTCGTCGAGAGCAATACCGGTCACATAGCCTTCTGCCATTTCCAGATAACGCGGGCCCTTTTTCAATGTGCCATACATGGTGCCAACCTGAGAACGAAGGCCTTTTCCAAGATCCTCAAGGCCCGCTCCTACCGCAAGCCCATCCTCAGAAAACGCGGACTGTGATCTGCCGTAAGCGATCTGCAGGAAAAGCTCTCTCATAGCTGTATTGATCGCATCGCACACAAGGTCGGTGTTCAGAGCTTCAAGCACGGTAAGACCAGGAAGAATCTCTGCCGCCATAGCTGCGGAGTGGGTCATGCCGGAGCAGCCGATTGTCTCAACCAGAGCCTCCTGAATCACGCCATCCTTTACATTCAGGCTCAGCTTACATGCTCCCTGCTGTGGTGCGCACCAGCCAATACCATGTGTAAAACCGGAAATTTCTTTTATTTCCTTCGCCTGAACCCATTTTGCCTCCTCCGGAATCGGAGCGGCGCCATGATGAACTCCCTGTGCTACCGGACACATTTCTTCTACTTCTCGTGAATAAATCATTGTCTTACTCCTTTCAGTAAAAATGTTTACTTCTTATTTTCTCACAAACAGACAGATTCGTCCAGTCTTTTCCTGCGTTTTCGACTGCTTTCATCCTGTTAAAATCATAATCTCCGAGCATTTAACGCAAAACCTGATACAGAATCCTTCCGTCTATAAGCTCATTTCTCTTTGAGAGAGGTTTTCGCTGCCGTTGTTTTCAAAAGCTGTCAGTCATTGTATCCGTTCGGATTCATCGACTGCCATCTCCAGGCATCCTCGCACATCTCATCAATGCCATATTTTGCTTCCCAGCCAAGCTCTGTCTTTGCCTTGGTCGGATCCGCGTAGCAGGTCGCAATATCGCCAGCGCGGCGCGGCCTGATCTCATATGGAAGCGTCTTGCCGCAGGCTTTTTCGAAAGCATGAAGCACCTCAAGCACGCTGTAGCCTTTTCCCGTGCCAAGATTGTAGATTCGGACAGCCGACTCATCATCAAACTTTTTCATCGCCTTTACATGTCCGACTGCGAGATCTACCACATGAATGTAATCGCGCACGCCAGTACCATCCGGAGTATCATAGTCGTCGCCAAATACGCCAAGCTTCTCCAGCTTGCCGACCGCGACCTGCGCAATATACGGGACGAGATTGTTCGGAATGCCCTTGGGATCCTCGCCGATAATGCCGGCCTTATGAGCGCCAATCGGGTTAAAATAGCGAAGCAGCACAATATTCCACTCCGGATCAGATATATGTAAATCCGTCAGGATCTGCTCCAGCATGCTTTTTGTCTGTCCATAGGGATTCGTAATCTGCCCTTTCGGACACTCTTCTGTGATCGGTACAAACGCCGGATCTCCATAGACTGTCGCTGAAGAACTGAAAATGATCTTCTTTACGCCATGATTCCTCATAACGTCGCAAAGGTTCAACGTACCCGTGATATTGTTGTGATAATATTCAAGCGGCTTTCGTACCGACTCGCCAACCGCCTTGTAACCCGCAAAGTGAATCACGGAATCAATGGATTCGTTTTCGAAAATAGCGTCCATCGCGCATTTGTCAAGCATATCTGCTTTATAAAAGGTAATTTTCTTCCCTGTGATCTGCTCTACACGCTCAATTGCTTTTTCATTGGAATTGTACAGATTGTCCATCACGACAACCTCATACCCGCTGTTCAGAAGCTCTACACATGTATGGCTGCCGATATAACCGGCTCCGCCTGTTACCAATACTGCCATCTGGCTCCTCCTTTTCCACTTAAACGGCTGCTGAAATCCTGTCCTCCGGGGTAATTTAAAAGGCTTTCCCGTCAGAGATAAGTATGGCCAAAAGCTTTGCAGAACCGTTTCTTACCCTTCACATAATACACGCTTCCGCTATTTTTGTAAACAGGAAATCCAAAAATGTATAGTTCTGGGATTTTCAAAATTGTGCTGTGCGAACCGGCCATTCTGTGTTAATATAATAAATAAAATTACACCTCCCAAACCAACAGGAAAGGAAACCCCATATGAAAAAATACAGTTCCACAGAAGCAGTCTCTGCAATGGCCTCCGCCACATCCCGTACAGCATCTTTAAAGCTCTGTTTGGGTATCGTTCTGCTCTCCTCCCTGCTGCTTCCATCAGCTCCACATGTTCTTGCAGATGAGGAATCTCTTTCAGAGACGGGGTTTTTTCTGGATACAGTGATATCCATCACCATTTATGGAAGCTCGGATTCCACCGTTATGGACGGTTGTTTTTCTCTGCTGGACGACTATGAGCAGTTGTTCAGCCGCACAATCGAGGGCAGTGACGTGTGGAAAATAAATCACAGCAGCGGAGAGCCAACTGAAGTCGACAGTGAAACGGCAGCCCTGATTGAAGCGTCGCTGTATTACTCCGAGATTTCTAATGGAAAATTCGATATCACAGTCACTCCACTGGCCGAGCTCTGGGATATTGAAAATAACACCGGATATCTTCCGTCAGACGAAGAAATTCAGGAAGCGCTTTCCCATGTCGATTATACGGTAATCTCCGTGGACGGCGCTGCTGTCACTCTGGCGGATCCCGAAGCGGAGATTGACCTCGGCGGTATCGCAAAGGGCTATATCGCTGACCGTCTGAAGGATTACCTGAAATCAGAGGGAATTACAAGCGCTCTGATCAATCTGGGCGGCAATGTCCTGACTCTTGGTGAAAAGCCAAATGGAAATAACTGGAAGATCGGTATACGTAAACCTTTCGGTGAAAGCTCCAGCGACCTGATAGCAGTTGTGGAGACGGCTGATATGGCTGTCATTACCTCCGGTACCTATGAACGATATTTTGAGCTGGACGGGGTGATTTACCATCATATACTGGATACTGAGACCGGATATCCTGTTGAAAACGGTCTTACAAGCGTAACGATTCTCTCAGAATCCTCGACAGAGGGGGACGCGCTGAGCACTACCTGTTTTGTGCTCGGCCTGGAAGACGGAATGGAGCTGGTAGAAGCCACAGACGGCGTGGAAGCACTGTTTATTACTAATGAAATGGAGCTGTACCGCTCCAGCGGATTTCCGGAAGACTGAGAAGCGCTCTTTGAAAGGAATGGCTGGCTATGATTCACAGGACAAAAATTCTGACACCGGAAGAAACCCGTCTGATTGAAGGCGACGCTTTTCGGGCCGTTCTTGCGGACATATCCGAAAACGGATCCGGACAGGCCAAAGACGCTGCCAAGGCCTGCGTCTCCTGCCCCTGTTCACCTGAGGATTGCCTGTTTTTTGATATCGAAACAACCGGGTTATCTGCCGATACTTCATTTATATTTCTGATCGGAGCTATCTGCTTCAATGATAATACCTGGATTCTGCATCAGTTTCTCATTCAGACAGTACAGGAGGAAAGTCTGCTGCTTTCTTCCTTTTTTGAACTGACCGGACACTGTCAGATACTGGTGCATTTCAATGGCAACACGTTTGATCTTCCCTTTATCCGGAAGAGAGCCGCAGCGAATGGAAGGACAGCGCCATTTGAGGGACTTTTCTCCCTGGATCTCTATCAGCATGTTCGGCCGCTGAAACAAATCCTCAGCCTGCCCCACATGAACCAGAGCTATCTCGAAAAATACATTGGCTGGGAACGGGAGGATCATTTGAATGGCAAAGAGGTCGTCTCGCTGTTCTGGAGCTATTCATCGGCGAAAGATCCTGAGACTGAACAGCTTCTCCTCTGCCACAACCATGACGACCTTCTCGGAATGATCCGTATTCCGGCTCTGGAAGGCTATTTTGCGCTTCTCAAGGGGCCAATCCAGTCGAATACTCTTCGCGTATGCGAATCCGACGATCTCTCATGCCTGCTGTTCCGTTTTTCCACGATACTGCCGATTCCCCATCCATTCGAATTTTTCAGGAATGACAGCTTTCGGCTACAGGCAGATAAGAACAGCGGACGGATATCTGTTCCGATCTATTCTGGAACACTCCGCTATTATTTCCCTGATTACAAAAACTATTATTATCTGCCAGTCGAAAAACAGGTGATACATAAAAGCGTCGGTTCTTATGTCGCAAAAGAATTTCGCACCTCGGCCAGTCCGGAAAACTGTTTCGCCGCCAGGACAGGACGTTTCCTTCCACAGCCGGAAATCCTGTTTACCCCGGCGTTCAGAAAAGAGTATCGTTCAAAGGAGCTTTTCTTTGAATACACGGAAAGCTTTTGTGAGCAAAAAGAAAATGCAGCCAATTATGTCCGCAGGCTGCTCTCTTCCCTTCTATAGTGAGATGCAGCCTGTACAATCTGACAGGAGGGGAGTGCTCGCCCCCCTATCCGCCGCTGTGCAAGGCACGAGTAGCGTACATAACAAAGAAGCGATATCCCTCTGTTATGAAGTATACCGCTTCCTTTTATCTACTGTCTATCCTGTATTTATCTTTGGTTTATCTGCCATTTATCTTTCGCATATCTGTAATACGGCTCAGGCCGATTATCAGAATCATTCTTCTTCCTCAGCCGACACGTCTTCCTCGAACGGAGCTTCAGCTTCCGCCTCCTCCGCGACCGGAGCCTGATTCTCAATCGCCTTCATGCTGAGGCTGATCTTATGATCCTCGCCATTAAAGTCAACAACCTTTGCCTGAATGATCTGACCTACGCTCAGGATATCCGATGGCTTTTCTACATGGGTATGCGAAATCTGAGAAACATGAAGCAGGGCGTCTACACCAGGCTCCAGCTCAATAAACGCACCAAAATCTGTCATTCTGGCTACGCGACCCTCTACAATATTGTCTCTTGCATATCTCTCACCGGCGGTCAGCCACGGATTCTGATCCGCAAACTTCAGACTGAGTGCAATCTTGCTTCCATTGATGTCCTTGATCAGCACGGTAAGGGGCTGTCCTACCTTAAATACCTTTTTCGGATTCTCAACATGTCCCCAGGACATCTCAGAAATATGAAGCAGTCCATCCGCTCCGCCCAGATCAACAAACGCGCCAAAGTCCGTCACATTTTTCACCACACCGTCTACCACATCGCCCGGCTGGATGCGTTCAAAGAGTTCCTTCTGCATCTGTGCTTTTCTCGCCACAAGAATCTGCTTGCGATCGCCAATAATACGGCGTCTTCTCGGATTGAACTCTGTGATGACAAATTCAATCTCCTGGCCGGCATATTTTTCGAGATTTTTCTCATAAGTATCAGAGACAAGGCTCGCCGGGATAAATACGCGCGCTTCATCTACCACTACGCTCAATCCACCCGTTAATACCTGTACAACCGGAGCTGTCAGGATCTCCTGAGAATTGAACGCCTCCTCAAGTCTCTTGTTGCCCTTCTCTGCAGCAAGGCGCTTATAAGTAAGGACTACCTGTCCATCTCCATCGTTTACCTTCAGAACCTTCGCTTCCATTTTGTCATTTACCTGTACAAGCTCGCGAAGGTCAGCGTTTGGTTCGTTTGTGTATTCGCTTCTGGTAATGATCCCGTCGGCTTTATATCCAATGTTAAGGATGATCTCGTCTTCCTTAACATCAATGACAGTGCCTTCGACTACTTCTCCATTATGAATTGTTTTGAATGATTCATCCAGCATTTGTTCAAAACTCAAATCTGACATTGTTTTGAAACCTCCTCAATCAATTTATTTGGGGTCGATGCCCCTGCTGTAATACCTACGCAGCCCATGGATGGCAATAGCCGAATATCCAAATCTTTTATAGTCTGTATATAGTAAGTATTTGCACATTCTGTTTTGCATATCTCGAATAATTTACGTGTGTTCGAGCTGTGGGTGCCTCCTATCACGATCATACAATCCGCTTTGCCTGCGATCTCGCGAGCTTCCGACTGACGTTCTTCCGTCGCACTGCATATCGTACACATCACATCTATATCATCATAACGCATTTTCAAAATAATTTCAACTAATTTATCAAATTTCTTGTAATTAAATGTCGTCTGTGAGACGATGCAAAGGGGCATGCCCGGTGTCGGTCGAAACTGAGCCGCCTCTTCCTCAGAGCTGATCACCGTCACCGGTCCACTCGCCCAGCCCTTAATTCCTTCCACCTCCGGATGCCCGTCATTTCCAATTATGACAATCTCACTGCCGGAGGAGCTTCTTTCCTCCACAATCCGGTGTATCTTTCTGACAAACGGGCAGGTCGCGTCTACCATGCGAAGCCCCCTTTGCTCAATCAGAGCGTAAATACGCTTAGGCACGCCGTGGGAGCGTATGACAACTGTTCCCTCACAGATCCCGGACAGCTCCTCTTCACTGTTTATAATCCGAACCCCCTTTTCCCCCAGCTCTCTCACAACTTCCTCGTTGTGAATGATCGGACCATATGTATAAATCGGCTTTCTGCCCTCTTCGATCTGGTGATACACCTGATCCACCGCACGCTTTACTCCAAAGCAGAAGCCGGCCGTCTTTGCAACTATCACTTCCATAAAGCATCTCCCAGGTATTGTATTACCCCATCCGTTCCTTCGCAAGCCGGATAATCTCTGCCACAACCTCCTCAATCGTCATATCAGAGGAATCAATGAGGATCGCGTCCTCCGCCTGCCTGAGCGGCGCCGTCTCGCGATGCATATCCCTGTAATCGCGTTCCCGGATATCCTCCGCAATCTCCTCCCGGTCGCACTGCTCTCCTTTTCCAGTAAGCTCAAGGTAACGACGCTCGGCGCGTGTCTCTACACTGGCGGTCAGATATATCTTCAGATCCGCGTCCGGCAAAATCATCGTACCGATGTCCCTTCCATCCATCAGTACATTTTCCCGCGCGGCAAGCTCTCTCTGCAGGTGCGTCAGCTTTGCGCGTACCTGAGGCTTTGCAGAGGAGCGGCTGGTCATATCGCTGACCCTTTCTGTTCGGATAAGCGGCGACACATCCTCGCCATTTAGATAAACCCGCTGTTCTCCGTCAACATACTGAATCTCCACACTGATTTCTTCCAGAGCGCCTGCCAGAGCAGCCCTGTCCTCAATATCCACTGATTTTCGAAGCAGGCCGAGTGCGATTGCACGGTACATGGCTCCCGTATCTACATATATAAATGAGAGCTCTTTCGACGCCCTCTTAGCGATCGTACTTTTTCCCGCACCGGCGGGGCCGTCAATTGCAATAGTAAAGCTCATAAAACCTCCTCATTGAAAAACGCTCCGCGTTAGACGGATGCAGGGTAATGCCCCCTCACAGAGTTCGGCGGCAGATCGCATCCGTCATTGAAAAACGCTCCGCGTTAGACGGATGCTCCGGCGGCGTGTCCGGTGGACCATGCGATCTGAAGATTGAAACCGCCTGTCAGCGCGTCCACATCCAGTACCTCCCCGGCGAAGTAAAGGCTCTTTACTTTCCTGGATTCCATGGTCGCGGGCTGAATCTCTTTTACACTGACGCCGCCGCGCGTAATGATTGCTTCATTATAATCTCGGAGCCGTACCAATGTCAATGAAAAATGTTTGGTAAGCTGAAGCAGCGTATTCCGCTCCTCGCGGGTAATCTCATGCACCGGACGTTCCCCCGGTATTCCGCTTCGCTCAATCATCACCGGAATCATTTTTGCGGGGAAAAGGGTTCCCAGCACATTCTTAAACTGCTTTTTCCTTGCCGCGTCAAATTCACGGAGAATCCGCGCATCCAGCTGTTCTTCCGAGAGCGCAGGCTTTAAGTCAATCACGAGAGAAAGCGGTCGTTCCTTCAGC
>JAJQIE010000216.1 GCA_021199395.1 Lachnospiraceae bacterium
TAAATTTGGTCAAGGTGTGACCTGTAACGGGCATATGAGACAGATAAGGGGGAATCTGTTGTGGAGAAAACGCGTTTACATTCAATCAGGCTGATGATGGCATGCCTGCTCTTTTGTGCACTGTCTGTGCTGGGAAGCCGGTCGGCAAAGGCGGCAAAATATGTCAGTAAGTCAGACACGACAGTCAGCATTACTTCCAAACAGACGGGCTGGGTAAAGAAAAACGGCGACTGGTATTTCTATGATACCAGCGGGCGGCTGTGCTACGGCTCAATTAAATATAAGGGGAAGTATTATTACAGCGCGAAGGACGGCAAACGGGTCACAGGTATTGTGGTACGCAGCGGCGTAAGGTATTACTATTCCAAAAAATCAGGCTATCTGCTCTATAATTACTGGCTGACGACAAAAAAGGGAAATAAATATTATATCGACGGTTCCGGACATCTTCTCACCAGCGAATGGCTGACGTTAAACGGAAAGACCTATTATTTTAATTCGAATTCACGCATGGTGAAAGGAATGAAAACGATAGGCGGAAGCCGATATTACTTTAACTCGAACGGCGTCATGTACAGCTCGAAATGGCTGACAAAGAGCGGCAAAAAATATTATTTTAAGAGCAGCGGAAAGGCGGTCACCAGCGGTTGGCTGACGAAATCCGGTAAAAAATATTATTTTGATTCAAAATCTGTGATGGTGACCGGATGGAACAAGATCAAGGGATATTATTATTATTTTGATTCGGATGGCGTTCTGGCTACCAGCAAATGGGTCGGTATTTATTATGTGAACGCGAAGGGGCAGCGCACCTCAAAGACGCGGAGTGTTACGACTGTAAATACCGCAAAGACAAAATATACCTATAAGAGCTCTACGCTGAATATTGTGCTGGAAAAGAAAAACTGGCATTACTCCGACGCGGACATCTCCTACTGGGTAGCGCAGGTAAAGACGTCGGATTCCAGTCAGGTAAAATCGGCTCTGTCCTACGGTACATATGGAGGGACGAGACAGACCACTTCAAGCGCGGTGTCGTCAAATGGGGGCATTATCGGGATCAATGGGAGCGGATTCAGCTATTCAACGGGAACGCCCTTCCCGGACAGCATGTGTATCAAAAATGGAATCGTGTACGCCGATCATATGACCGGAGACAATATCATGTGCATAAAGGAGGATGGCACCATGTATGTCGCCTCGGTGGGGCAGACTGCCGCTGACCTTCTGGAAGCCGGCGTGAAAAATACCTTTGTATTTGGACCGGCGCTGATCTCAAACGGTGAGGTAGTGTATTCCACGCGGGCTTCCGCATCGGAGGTGGCGGGCAGGTATCCCCGCGCCGCGGTCGGCATGATCAGCAAAAATAAGTATGTACTGCTTGTCACGAATACGGGGACCTATGACGGTCTGGACGGCGCGGCCATGGCCAGCATATTTAAGTCCTACGGCTGCAAATTTGCCTACAATCTGGACGGAGGCGGCTCCGTGACCCTGTATTTTAACGGACAGGTGATGAACGAGCTGATCAGTGATTATGAGCGTCCGGTCGCAGACTATCTGTATTTTACAAAGTAAGGGACTGGTGCGAAATTACTTATCCATCCTGCACCGCATAACGCGCGAGGCGCAGACCATAAAACCTCGACGCAGCCCGCTGCGCATACTGTCTTATGACAGATCCTGGGACAAAAGTATATGGAGCTTTGGAAGCAGGACATTTGAGGGAAAGGAAGTCCCCGAATGTCCTGCTTTGCGTTATAACAGGAAAATTCTCTGAACTTTCCTGTTATATATAATTATGCGCACGAATGCGTATGGTGTTTTATTGCTTCGCAATACGCATTCGGCGCGGTAAAAAAGTGTGCTACTTGAAGTTCAGTAAATTCGCAAGTGCGTGCAAAGCACACTTTTTTAATAAAAAAACACCTGTTAATCTCAAAAAAATACCCTTTCTGCACAAAAACAGGAGTGCTATAATAAAACAGAAGCAAAAATAAGAGCAAAAAATACAAAAATATGAAACAAATATTGTGCGTTTTGTGAACAGAGGCACGGACAGAATTCCGAACAGCCTGTATCCTGCACTGGGCGGATGAGGCTGGTTTTCTCTGATGCAAGGGAGGAGGATGATGAGATGGGTGAGATCATTGTCTCCATGAGCGGTATTTCGAAAAGCTTTCCTGGTGTGAAGGCTCTGGATCATGTCAGCTTTGAGCTGCGTGAAGGCGAGGTTATGGCGCTTTTGGGGGAAAATGGCGCTGGAAAGTCCACCCTGATGAAGATTCTGAGCGGCGTCTACACCAGAGACGAAGGCACGATGAAGATTTTCGGGAAAGAATATGGAGATCTGACGCCGAAACAGGCGCAACAGGCGGGTGTGGCGATCATCCATCAGGAATTGAATATGTGCCGTCACCTGTCCGTCACTGAAAATATGTTTCTGGGACGGGAGATCAGGGGAAGATTTTCGTTGAACAATACGGCGATGGAGGAGGAAGCGAGCCGGATTCTGTCGGATCTGCGGATTGATATTGATCCGAGGGAGACGGTAGGAAATCTTCCGGTTTCCAAGCAGCAGATGGTAGAGATCGCGAAAGCACTGTCTACGAATGCCAGGATTCTGATTATGGATGAGCCGACGTCCTCCCTGACAGCGAAGGAAATTGAGGATCTGTTCCGGATCATACGGAAGCTGAAGGCAGAGGGGTGCGGCATCGTCTATATATCCCATCGGCTGGAGGAGCTGGCGAGCATTGTAGACCGTGTGACGATTATGAGGGACGGACAGTTTATCCTGCAGTCAGATTTCGCGGATATTACGATGGATCAGATCATTACGAACATGGTAGGCCGCGAGATCAAGGAGAAATATCCTAAAGTATCGTGTCCTAAGGGAAAGACGATTTTTGAGGTGAAGCATCTCAATGCCGGACGTATGGTCAGAGATATCAGCTTTTCTGTCAGCGAGGGGGAGATCGTCGGATTCGCCGGGCTGATGGGCGCCGGAAGGACGGAGACGACGAGAGCGATATTTGGAGTTGACCCCAAGGAGAGCGGGGAAATCTTTGTGGACGGCAAAGAAATCCGGATCAGCTGTCCGGAGGACGCAATTCGAAACGGCGTAGTCCTGGCACCGGAGGATCGAAAAAAGGATGGGCTGTGCACGAAGCTGAGCATCCGCCACAATCTGGCGCTTCCGAATCTGGATCTGCTGTGCAACCGGCTGGGAATCGTCAACAGCCAGAAGGAGGAGGAGCTTTGCGAGAAAGCGGTCAGCAACCTGCGGATCAAAACGCCTGGACTGAGCATTGACGCGGGAAATCTTTCCGGTGGCAACCAGCAGAAGGTCGTGGTTGGAAAATGGCTGGCGAGAAATTCGCGTGTTGTGATTTTTGACGAGCCTACCCGCGGTATTGACGTTGGAGCCAAGGTGGAGATTTACCATTTGATGAATGAGCTGAAGCAAAAGGGGATCGCGGTGGTCTTTGTCTCATCGGAAATGTCGGAGGTCATGGGAATCGCGGATCGTATCATCGTCATGTGCGACGGAAGGATTACCGGAGAGCTTATGGCTGCGGGTGCGACGCAGGAGCAGATCCTGACAATGGCGACGGCCTTTGAGAGTAAGAAAATAAGTGCGTAGGGAGGAGAAGGAAAATGAACAGTAAGAAACAGAATCCTCTGAAAAGAGTGCTGTCGGTCCGGGGAATGGGGGCGGCTCTGACTGCGTTTGTCGGCTGGATCGTGATTTATATCGCTTTTGGCATTATTAACCCGGCTGTGTTTTCAGCGCAGAACAACCTGAACCTGCTGCGTTCTATGTCAAAATATCTTCTGATCGGTATTGCGCAGAGTTACGTGCTGATCACCGGAAACATTGACCTCTCGATCGGCACTATGGTCGGAATGAGCGCCATGATTTCCGCGACCCTGATGACGCACGGAGTGAATCCCCTTATCGCCATGCTGGTGGCGATGGCGGCGTGCCTGTTGGTTGGTATCGTGAACGGGTATCTGGTCGGGAAATTCCGCCTGCCGCCGTTTATCGCGACGCTTGGCACGATGTTTGTGACGCGAGGTATCGCCTATATGGTGAATGGGAATCGGAATACTGATGCGATTTCGACCGGAATCGGCAAAGAGGCGGCGGACAGGTTCCAGAACTTCTTCTACTATGGCAAGACGCTGGGCGTATACAATACGTTCTGGATTTCCATTGTGGTATTTGTGATTTTCTTTTTCCTGCTCTCCAAAACGAGATCCGGGAGTCACATTTACGCGATTGGTTCGAATATTGACGCGGCGAAGCTGTCCGGCGTAAACGTTGTGCTTACTACGACAAAGGCTTATCTGGCAAGCTCGGTATGCTCCTGCCTGGTAGGATTTATCCTCTGCGCACAGGCCGGCATGGGAAATATGGAAGCCGGAAACACCTATGAGATGTATGGCGTTGCGGCCGGCGTAATCGGCGGGGTGTCGCCGCTCGGAGGCACGGGACTTCTTCTCGGCACGCTTGCCGGCGCGGGCGTATGGCAGACACTGGAAAATGGACTGAATATGATTGGCGCGCAGGTGGGGATCCAGCGTATCGTGATCGGCGTAATCGTGGTAGGCGCGGTACTGCTTGATACGGTTGTGCGCAGCGGACAGACAAAGAAATAGAACTGAAAACGGAGAAGCTGAGATTGGACCGGAAAACCGGAACAGAAAATCAGAACTACGCTGCGTCCATACGGATGCAGATAGGAAATATAATTTCATAATCTTATTTAAGGAGGAAACGAACATGAAAAGAAAAATGATGGCGATTCTTTGCGCGGCGTCCATGATGGGAGCAATGCTGGCGTCTACGACCGCTTTTGCGGAGGGCGAGCAGATCGCGCTGATCACAATGGACTCCATCGACCAGCACTGGATTTCTCTTAATGAGGGAGCACAGGAAGCGGCGGAGGAGCTGGGAGCTACGGTTACATTCATGTCCCCGAACACAAAGGACGACGCACAGCAGATTGAGTGTGTAAACAATGCGGTTGCAGGCGGATATCAGGCGATTATCGTAGCGGCGAACGGACCGGACGCAATCACCTCCGCGCTCGAAGAAGCGGTAGAGGCAGGCATCAAGCTTGTATATGTTGATTCTCCGGCAAACGTAGACGCGGAAGCTACCTTCTCCACAGATAATGAGGCAGCAGGAACGACCGCGGGAGAAGAAATGATCGCGGCTCTTGAAGAAAAAGGCATTACCTCCGGAACCATCGGTATTGTAAACGTAAATGCGGCGACAGACTCAACAGTAAAACGTGAGGCGGGCTTCCGTGCGGCATTTGAAGGAACGGATTTTGAAATCCTTGAGACACAGTACGGCGAGGGAGACGCTGCAAAATCCCAGACCATCGCTGAGAATTACATCACGCAGGGCGTAGTCGGAATCTTTGGCTGCAACGAAGGCTCTACGACCGGTGCGGGCAACGCGATCAAGGCTTCCGGAAATGAGGACATTGTAGGCGTAGGATTTGATAAGTCCGATACAATCCTGAATCTCATCAGCGACGGCTATCTGCTTGCGACAATGGCACAGAACCCGGATGTGATGGGCTATGAGGGAGTGAAAGCGGCAGTAGCGGCGATCAACGGAGAGGACCTTGGCGGAGAAGTAACGGATACCGGCGTTTCTGTCATCACAGCGGAATCCCTGGCGGAATCTGAGACAGAAGAGGCGGAGACTGAGGCTGCGACGGAATAAGATGGAAGCTATAAGGGCAGCAAATGTGAAAACAGTATAATCAAAACAGTATAATCAAAACAGGCAGAGGAGAGAAAAACTCTCCTCTGTTTGTCTTATGGTTACCGGAATCGGTGCTTGCGCTTCCAAACCGTTTCATCTATAATAAAATGATAAAGGCTTCAGCAGGCCTGAAATAACAGTGTGTACAGACGTCTGTGGTCTGGGGGAAAAGTATGATCAAAGTAGTAATTGCGGATGATGAAGTGAGAATCTGCCAGCTGATTGATGCTCTGGTGGACTGGAAGAAACAGGATATGGAGGTTGTGGGGACCGCGCATAATGGGCTTGAGGCACTCGACATGGTGCGGACACTGCAACCGGATATTCTGATCACGGACATCCGTATGCCTGGCTGCAGTGGACTGGAGCTGGTCGGACAGGCAAAGGAACGGGTTCCTGAGCTGGAAATCATCATTGTCAGCGGATACGCGCATTTTGAGTATGCGCAGCAGGCGATCAGATATGGCGTCGGTGATTATCTCCTGAAGCCGGTCAATAAGGCGGAGATGACAATGACGCTGGAAAAGCTGAAGCTGCGGATTCTCCAGCGGAAAGAAAACCGCCTTGGACAGATGGAGATGAAGCGGAAAACAGAGAAGGACAGGGAGCTTTTGCAGGCGAACCTGATTGACGCCATACTGGCTCAGAAGGCTGAGAAGCTTACGGAAGAGGAGCTCAGAAATACCTACGGGCTGCGGGTTGGTCCGGGGCTTTTCCAGGCTTTCATTATGAAGATGGATTGCGGAAGAGAGGAGATGGGGCAGACGTCCATTTCTCTTTTGATGGATAAGGCGAAGGAAACGCTGGAGCTGGAGCTGCGGGAGAAGTGCACAGAGCTGCTGCCGGAGCTGCGCGGGCTTGTCTGCGCAGGCTTTTTGAATTATGCGGAAGACAGGCAGGAGGACATCCGCCGCGCATTTAAGAGTGCGATCAATCAACTGGAGCTGCAAAAAAGTCTGTTTCGCCCGGTTTCCTTTTCGGTGGCGCTCGGAAGTGCCGGCACTTCCCCGGAAAAGCTGCAGGCGTCTATGAAAGAGGCCTCTCTGCTGATTGAGGAGAGGCTGCTTCAGGGGACGGGGAGGCTGTTTGAACGGCTTCAGGAGCCTTCCGGACTGGGACAGAAGGGGATTCTTGAACAGTATCTGCGCGAAATGAGCCATGCTGTGGAGGTAAAGAGTATGGAGCTTCTGGAAGACTGCCTTTGCGCTTTCTCAGAGCGTATACTGTCAATAAAGGATGTGCGCGGCTATGAGCTGCTGGAAGCAGTTTATTCCGCTGCGGAAATGTTTGCGATAAAATCGAAGATACCGGATCGAACGGCCTGCCTGAATGAATTTCATCGTCAGTGCGGCAGATGCAGCAGCGCGGAGGAAATCTTCAGCTGCTTAAAGGAACTGGAGACGGGCTGTCTGTCCGGACAGATACGGGAGCTGGAGGAGGAGAGTATCCGCCCGATTCGAAAAGCAAAACAGTATATCCAGGAGCATTACAGTGAACCGATTACGCAGGAGGAGGTCAGCAGCGCCGTGGGGCTGAGTTCGACTTATTTCAGCACTCTGTTTAAGAAAACAGACGGAGAGGGGTTTGCCAGATATCTGATGGGAATACGGATGGAGCAGGCCAGAACCCTGCTGCGGGAAACCAATCTTCCGGTAGCGGAAATCTGCCGCAGAGTCGGTTACAACGATCTGAAGCATTTTACGAAGACCTTTGAAAAGGCGGCCGGAGTAAAACCGTCCGTGTATCGGAAGCTGTACGGATAGATCGTGTGCGGCGGCTGTTGCTGCTGATAAGGGGAGAGGATGAAACTATTTGGCAAGCTGAAATACATTTCCAACCGGGTTTTTCTGATTGGAATGTGCGCATTGGGACTTCTTGTGTTAAGCGGAATTGTCCAGATACTGCGCGCCATGCAGATCGGGGATGCAATCTGGCCGGGGATGTTGACAGTTACGTCTGCTGCGGCTCTTTTTGGCGCGGGATGGATCTGGGTCATTAAGCCGTATCGGAGCTATGAAAAAAAGGTGCGGCATTTTCTGGAGGGGTATATCGTTTCCGCAGCCGATATGGAGAAAACGGCGCTCACGCCTTCCACACTGGAGCTGATAGAGAATCTGGAGAAAATCCTGCGCTCGCCGCAGATGATGGAGCTGAACCGGCGGCAGGCACAGTACCTCGCCCTGCAGAACCAGATTAACCCGCATTTTCTCTACAACACGCTTGAGAGCATTCGCAGCGAGGCTCTGCTGGCGGGGCTGGACGGGGTGGCGGATATGACAGAGGCGCTCGCAAAGTTTTTCAGATACACAATCACAAAGGTAGACAATCTGGTTTCCGTGGAAGAGGAGCTGGACAATTGTGAGACTTATTTCCGGATTCAGAAACATCGGTTTGGGGATCGTCTGCAGCTTCACATCGAATATGACCCGGAGGAGTGGCCGGACATTATGAATTGCCAGATTCCCAAGCTGACCCTGCAGCCAATTCTGGAGAACAGTATCATCCACGGAACAGAGCTGAAAATCGGCGAAGGGAATATCCGGATCCGGTTTAAGAAGACCGAGAGCCGCCTGTTGATCTGCATTTCAGATGATGGCGTCGGGATGGATGAGAGCACGCTGGCGGCACTGAACGAAAAGCTGGGAAAGGAGACGGAGAGGCTGATGCACCGGGAGAATGAGCAGAAGGGCGGGATTGCCCTTTTAAATGTAAACAGCCGGATCCATCTGATATTCGGGGATGAATATGGGATGCATGTGTATTCCGTGCCGCAGCGGGGGACGGATGTGGAGATCAGTATTCCGATCACGACAAAAAGATCCGTATAAGTGTGCGTCGGCAAGCCGGACACATAGATTGCGCAGAAAAGAAAACAGCCAGATGGACTTTCCCGAAAGAAAGACGGATGCGCGGAAACCGTCGGAAAATCACCGGGATAAAGGATCGGGAATACGGCATATGGATTTCATCGCAGAAGAGGAGCAAAATGAGACGGGAGGTATTC
>JAJQIE010000026.1 GCA_021199395.1 Lachnospiraceae bacterium
TGACCACGGAAGCTGCAGCGGGAGATATCAAAGAACCGGCGCCTGCAGCACCGGCAGGCGCGGGCGATATGGACTATTAAGTGGTGCATTTGAATAAAACACAGTCTCGGATAAAAAGAAAAACCGCAGGAGAGTCAATGTTCTGCGGTTTTTCCATATATCTGATTGTTAATAAGAAGGAGAGTGTTGAAATGGCTGCACAGGAGCTAAAAGTAGCAGAAGGGAGACTGATATGATTATTATTCCTTATTATAATATTGTGATTGTTCCGGAAATAAGTCTGTATTTTGCCGGGGAATATTTTAAGGAAGTTACCCAGAAAAAAGGGGAGCAGGTACAGAACGTAGTATTTTTGATGCTGAAAGAAGATAAGTCACGGGAGACTATGCAATCGGACGACTTTTATCCGATAGGCATTACCGGTACCATTGAGGCGGTCGATAAAGATGGCAATGTAAAAATCAGAACCGGCAGCCGCGTCAACATTGATTCGGTCGATATAATGGAAACGCCACCTCACGCCTGTTCGGAGGCAGATCGCGCCGCTCATGCAGAAAACGCTTCGCGTTTGAGCGGCGCTGCAAATAGAAAGATAGAAGTGACGTTGAGCAAACGTCAGGACATCGAGGATTTGACTCAGGAAGAGGCTGCGAAACGCTTTGACAATGCCCGGACGGCATTTATCCAGAGCCTGCAGAATACACAGAATATGCAGTTTACCCTTCTTGCGCGCAATTATGCACAGCAATGGGAATCCCTGGGGGAACTGACCGCGACATTGTCCTATCAACTTACTATTTCAAATGAAGAGAAATATCAGATTCTGGCGGCAGATACACTGTCTGAACGGACAGAGCGTATGGAACAGGCGGTTTACCAGTATCTGGAAGCGGAAAAAGTAAAGAAGGAAGCGGCAGCGGCGCAGCAAAGCCAGAATGAAAAGGTTTACCGCGAGCAGGCGATCAGGAAGCAGATGGAATTTCTGCAGAATGAACTGGATGAGATGCATCCGGAAAACATTTCCGATGTGCGGAAAT
Source organism: Lachnospiraceae bacterium (assembly GCA_021199395.1). Taxonomy (GTDB): domain Bacteria; phylum Bacillota; class Clostridia; order Lachnospirales; family Lachnospiraceae; genus Choladousia. Next base: position 1,038 of record JAJQIE010000026.1, read on the forward strand.
TTGAAAAGAAAATTAAAGAGTCCGGGATGAATGAGACAGCTCATGCGGAGGCGTTAAAAGTCCTGAACCGCATGAAGCAGGAAGGACAGGACAGCCATGAATACGGGATGCTGTATGATTATCTTGATTTTGTGACCACGCTTTCATGGAAGAAAGAAGAAATGCAGCCGGTGAATCTGAAGGAAGCGCGAAAAATCCTTGATGCAGATCATTTTGGCCTTGAAAAGGTAAAACGCAGGATCGTGCAGCAGCTGGCGGTAATGACACTGAATCAAAAGCAGTCTGGATCTATTCTGCTTTTTGTCGGGGCTCCCGGCACCGGAAAAACGAGTATTGGACAGAGCATTGCGAAAGCGCTTGGCAGGGAATATGTGAGGGTGAGCCTTGGCGGCATCCGTGACGAGGCGGAAATCCGCGGACACCGCCGCACGTATGTCGGAGCCATGCCGGGTAGAATTATGGAAGGAATCAAACGGAGCGGTGTATCGAATCCGGTGGTGGTGCTGGATGAGGTGGACAAGCTTTGCAAAGATTACGGCGGCGATCCTTCAAGTGCATTATTAGAGGTTCTCGATCCGGAACAGAACAGCAATTTCACAGATCATTATATGAATGTACCGTATGATCTTTCTGATGTGCTGTTTGTCTGCACGGCAAATACCACGGACACGATTCAGGAGCCGCTGCTGAACCGTATGGAGGTCATTCAATTCCCAGGATATACGGCTTCGGAAAAATTCCAGATCGCGAAACGGCATCTGCTGCCGAGGGCAATGGAAGAAATGGGCATTCATCAGGAAAAACTGAAAGTTTCTGATTCAACCCTGCGTACAATTATTTCCGATTACACAATGGAAGCAGGAGTACGCAGCCTGAAGAAAAGACTGGATACCCTTTGCCGCGCAGCTGCTGTCCGTCTGGTAGAGGGAAATAACAGGTGCATATCGGTTACACCGGGCCAGCTGCAGAAATATCTGGATATGAAACCTCTTCTGCACGACCATATGCTGGAACAGCAACAGCCTGGCGTGGTGACAGGTCTTGCGTGGACACAGGCAGGCGGCGAGATTCTGTTTATTGAAGCGCTTTTTACCAAAGGGAAAGGAAATGTGATTATAACGGGCCAGCTGGGTGATGTTATGAAAGAATCCGTGCAGATCGCGGTCAGCCTTGTGAAGAACAGGTATCCCGATAAGGCGGAACTGTTTGAAAAGAACGATTTGCATATTCATGTTCCGTCCGGAGCGGTTCCGAAAGACGGTCCGTCAGCCGGGATTACACTTACCACCGCAATCGTTTCCCTTGTAACAGGAAAAACGGTTTCTTCGAAAATCGCAATGACAGGTGAAGTATCCCTGCGTGGCTGCGTCATGCCGATTGGAGGGCTGCCGGAGAAGCTCATGGCTGCGGTGCGGGCGGGCATCACAACTGTCTTTATCCCTGTAGAAAACGAAAATGACCTTGACGAGGTTCCTTCGGAAGTAAAGAAAAGTCTGGAAATTATTCCGGTGCACATAGTATCGGATGTGCTGGAAAAAACAGGATTGTGCTGACGCACATATCACAAGCCGGCAAGAAGAATTTTATCTGGAAATAGAAGGCGCATGCTAACAGTTAATAGGAAAGGACGGTTATGAGCCAATCATTACGCAGGAACAGTGGGATAAAGTCAGAAGTATGCAAAATAATAGGAATCATGCTTCTCTGCATACAGAAAAGAAACTGATGAACCCTTTTGCTGCGATTCTTCATTGTGAAAAATGTGGTGCAACTATGAAGCGAAATGTCCCTGATAAAAGAAAACATACTTCCCCCTGGTATCGTTGTCCTACGCGCAGCTGCGATTGCCGAACAGTAAAATGTGATCTGGTTGAAAACGGTGTTATAAAAGCAATGAAGGAATGGCTGGGTGAGTATACAGTAGAAGTGGCAGCTGAGCAGGCAACCCAAACGAATCCATTGGAATCTGCATTAACGACGACTAAGGAACAGCTTGAGTTGCTTTATGCACAGCAAGATAGTGTATGTGGGTATTTAGAAAAAGGCGTTTATACAGTAGAAATGTTCACAAAACGTAACGAGGCTATAGAAAGAGATATTCGAAAACTTCGTAAAACGAAGGAGGAACTTGAAAAGAAGATGTCTGAGCAATGTCATATACAAAACACGGAAGCAGATATTGTTCCGACAACCCAGCATATCCTTGATAATTATGATGGCTTTACTCCCGCGGAGAAGAATGAACTGTGGAAAAAGGTTATGGAAAAAATAACAGTATATCGAGCTCCAAATGGTGAAACCAGTCTACATATTTATCCGAAACTGCAGAAAAAGAATTAAAACAGCCATATACTATTTTCAGAATAGCCTCTCGACGATGGCCTTCTCCTGTGATAGAATAAACACAGTTTATTTTTTGGCCGGAGGAGGCATTTTTATGGGCAATCAGGCGGAAAAAACTGAAAAAAGAAGGGTATGTGCTGGTCTTTTGGCTCATGTGGATGCCGGGAAAACGACTCTTGCGGAAGGGATTCTTTACCTGATAGGGCGGATCCGCAGCCTGGGTAGGGTCGATCATCAGGATGCGTTTTTTGATAACTTTGCGATGGAGCGTGAGCGGGGGATTACGATTTTTTCCAAGCAGGCGCAGGTGACACTGGAGGATAAGGCTTTCTGTGAAGAGGCGGGTGTGTCGTCTGTTTCGATGCATTCCGCGCGTGAAGGGGCTGCGGGTCGCTTAGGATCGACTCTCGAAAAAGGCCAGAAAGGCGCTGAATCACGGAAGGGGCAGAGCCTGTCCCTGACGCTTCTGGATACGCCGGGGCATGTGGACTTCTCCGCGGAGATGGAGCGGACGCTTCAGATACTGGACTATGCGATCCTCGTGATCAGCGGAGCAGACGGCGTGCAGAGCCATGTAGAGACGCTCTGGCGTCTGCTTGAACGTTACAGGATCCCGGTATTTTTGTTTGTGAATAAGATGGACCAGCCGGGGACGGATCGGGCGGCATTGCTTGCAGAGCTAAAGCAGAGGCTGGATGAGCGGTGCCAGGATTTTACATTGCCCCATGATTCGGAAGAGTTTCAGGAAAATCTGGCGATGTGCGGGGATGAGCTCTTAGAGTCTTATCTTTCAGGCGAACCGATTGGGGCGGATACGATCGGGGAGCTGATCGCGGCGCGGGAGGTGTTTCCGTGCTATTTTGGTTCAGCCCTGAGACTTCAGGGTGTGGAGGAATTGCTGGAGGGAATCCGAACCTACAGTATAGCTCAGGAGTATCCGCGGGAGTTTGGCGCGAGGGTCTACAAGATATCGCGCGACGCGCAGGGTAATCGGCTTACACATATGAAAATTACCGGCGGGACGCTGTGCGTGAAGGATGTGCTGACGAATCAGAAGTGTTCCGGGGATGTAAAGGCTTCCCAGGGGGCAGCGGCGACCGGAGATTCGGCGCGTGATGCCGGCGATAAAATATGGGAGGAAAAGGTTAATCAGATACGGATTTTTTCCGGGGCGGCGTATGAGACAGTGACAGAGGTAAAGGCTGGGACTGTATGTGCGGTCACAGGCCTGGATCACACTTTTGCGGGGGAAGGACTCGGCATAGAGCCGGAAGGGGAGCTGCCGGTCCTGGAGCCGGTGCTGTCCTATCGGGTGGAGCTTCCGGAGGGGACAGATGTGCACCGGGCGTTCCGCCAGCTAAAGCAGTTAGAGGAAGAGGAACCGCAGCTTCATATTACATGGACGGCGGGACAGATTCACGCACAGCTGATGGGTGAGGTACAGACTGAGGTCTTGCAGAGTATGATCCGGGAGCGTTTTGGCCTGAATGTAAAATTTGGCGAGGGCAGTATCGTGTACCGTGAGACGATAGCCGAACCGGTCGTCGGGATGGGGCATTTTGAGCCGCTGCGGCATTACGCGGAGGTGCATCTTCTGCTGGAACCGGCGGAACGGGGCAGCGGCCTGCAGTTTGAGACTGCCTGCAGCACGGATGAGCTGGACGGGAATTGGCAGCGGCTCATACTGACGCATCTGGAAGAAAAGAGCCATCCGGGCGTGCTTACCGGATCAGATATTACAGATATGAAGATTACGCTTGTCGCCGGGAGGGCGCACCAGAAGCATACGGAGGGTGGAGATTTCAGACAGGCGACCTACCGTGCCGTTCGCCAGGGACTTTGCCGGGCAAGATCTGTTCTGCTTGAACCGGTCTACAGCTTTCGGATGGAAGTGCCGTCTGAAGCTGTCGGCCGGGCCATCGCTGATATTCAGCGCATGTATGGTACTTCTGAGCCACCGGTGCCGATCCGTTCCGGCGGTGGGTATCAAAGCCCCGCGGGCAGTGCGGCGCGTGAGATTTCAGAGAACAGTGGCAATCAGAATATTGTCGAGGACAGGATGCTGCTTGAAGGCACTGCTCCGGTCGTGACCATGCGGGGATATCAGAGCGAGCTGCTGTCTTATACAAAAGGGCGCGGACGGCTCATTTGCAGGCTGAAAGGCTATGAAGAATGTCACAATGCGCAGGAGGTGATCGAAGCGCGCGCATATGACGCGCAGGCGGATCTGGAAAACCCCTGTGGTTCTGTATTTTGCGCGCATGGAGCCGGTTTTGCAGTGGATTGGGAGCATGTGCCGGATTATGTTCATATTCCCGGCACGGACGCATATGTGGAGAACGCGTTTGCGGGAAATCATCCCGTCGCTGAAAGTGGAGAGCAGGGGGATGGAGAGACGCACTCCGCTCCGCCTGGGTCGACGGATATCCCGCCCGCAGAGAGAGGATGCCATCCGGCGGCAGGACGAGCCGGACAATCAGAGAACGCTGCGCGTTGGTCCGGCTCTATGGAAACGCCCCCTCGCTCACGCTCGGCGGCAGGACGAGCCGGACAATCAGAGAACGCTGTGCGTTGGTCCGGCTCTATGGAAACGCCCCCTCGCTCACGCTCGGCGGCAGGACGAGCCGGACAATCAGAGAACGCTGCGCGTTGGTCCGGCTCTGATGAAGAGCTGCAGGCAATTTTTGAGCGCACCTACGGCCCGGTGAAACGTGAACGCAATCGTTTTCTGTATAGCAAAGGGAAAAAACAGCAGGATTCCGGCTGGGCAGGATATGAAGCTCCTGCTTCGCGTCGGTCCGGCTCTATGGAAACGCCCTCTCGCTCACGCTCGACGGCAGGACGAGCCGGACAATGGGAGAACGCTGCGCGTTGGTCCGGCTCTGAAGAGTGTGAGTGTCTGCTGGTTGACGGCTACAATATCATTTTTGCATGGGATGAATTAAAGGAGCTGGCGAAGGAAAATCTGGAAAGCGCGCGCGGCAGGCTCCTTGATCTGATGAGCAACTATCAGGGCTACAAACAGAATCATCTGATCGTAGTCTTTGACGCCTATCGGGTTGCAGGACACCGCACGGAAACATTCAGATACCATAATATTTATGTAGTATATACAAAGGAAGCGGAGACGGCGGATCAGTATATAGAGAAAACGGTGCGCGAAATAAACCGGAACTATCATGTAACTGTGGCGACGTCAGATGCGCTGGAGCAGGTGATCATTTTCGGAGCAGGCGCATCCCGGCTTTCTGCGAGAGGCCTGTTTGAGGAGCTGGAGCAGATGCAAAAGGATTTGCATGAAAATTATCTGAATGTGCCGCAAAAGGGCGGGAAAACGTATCTTCTTGACGGACAGGAAGGGATAGAGCCGGCTCTGAAGCATGAATTCAGAGATCCGGATACCTGACGTCACGCCCCGGATAATAAGTATGGATAAAAGCCACAAAATTACTTGCAATCTGTATTGAAATTTTGTATGATATCCATAGCATTTCAGAAACGCGGGTGCATACTGTGTTTCAGTTACAAGAAAGCAGGAGGATGAGGTAATGAGTTTTGATGCAGCAAAAGCAAAAAACACGATAGAGAATGGCAAAGCGATTCTCGGCATAGAATTTGGCTCCACACGGATCAAGGCGGTTCTGGTGGACGAGGCGAATCAGCCGATTGCTTCCGGCAGCCATGAGTGGGAGAACCAGCTTGTGAACGGCGTATGGACCTATAGCCTGGAGGCGATCTGGGGTGGCTTGCAGGATTGCTACAGTGATCTGGTGGCGGATGTGAAGAAGCAGTATGACACGGAGCTTGAGAGCCTGGCGGCGATCGGCTTCAGTGCGATGATGCACGGCTACCTTGCGTTTGACAAAAATGATGAGCTCCTGGTTCCGTTCCGCACATGGAGAAACACGATCACAGAGCAGGCCGCGAAGGAGCTTTCTGCGCTGTTTGATTTTAACATTCCGCAGAGATGGAGCGTTGCGCATCTGTATCAGGCGATCCTGAACGGAGAAGAGCATGTGAAGGATGTTGCTTTCTTTACGACGCTGGCAGGCTACATTCACTGGCAGATGACCGGCCAGAAGGTGATCGGTATCGGAGATGCGTCCGGTATGTTCCCGATCGACAGCGAGACCAGAGATTACAATAAGGGAATGATCGACAAATTTAATGAGCTGGTAGCGCCTAAGGGATATCCGTGGAAGCTTCAGGAGATTCTGCCCAAGGCTCTGCTCGCCGGTGAGGATGCGGGCGTTCTGACGGAAGAAGGCGCGAAGAAGCTGGATGTGTCCGGCAGGCTGAAAGCAGGGATTCCGATCTGTCCGCCGGAGGGCGACGCGGGGACCGGCATGGCAGCTACGAACAGCGTAGCGGTTCGCACCGGAAATGTATCTGCAGGTACCTCTGTATTTGCCATGATCGTACTGGAAAAGGCGCTCTCCAAAGCATATCCGGAGATCGATATGGTGACGACGCCGACCGGAGACGCGGTGGCCATGGTTCACTGCAACAACTGCACTTCCGATCTGAACGCATGGGTAGGGCTGTTCCGTGAGTTTTCCGAGGCGTTTGGCGTGGAGGTGGATATGAACCGCCTGTTTGGCACGCTTTACAACAAAGCGCTTGAAGGCGATAAGGACTGCGGCGGCATAGTTGCGTACAATTATTTTGCGGGCGAGCCGGTGACCGGACTCAATGAGGGACGTCCGCTTATGGTTCGTACACCGGACGCGAAATTTAATCTCGCAAATTTCATGCGCGCGAATCTGTACGCTTCTCTCGCGACTCTGAAGATCGGACTGGATCTTCTGCTCAAAAATGAGGATGTACAGGTAGACCGTATCATGGGGCATGGCGGCCTGTTCAAGACAAAGGGCGTCGGACAGAGCATTCTCGCGGCGGCGATGAATTCACCGGTGTCCGTTATGGAGACTGCGGGAGAGGGCGGCGCATGGGGAATCGCAATCCTTGCTTCCTATCAGGTAAATAAAAAGGAAGGCGAGTCTCTGGATGCGTTCCTGAACGAGAGCGTCTTTGCAGGAAACGCGGGTTCTGAGGTACAGCCGGATGCGGCGGATGTAGCCGGATTTGACGCGTATATTGAGAGCTACAAGGCCGGGATCGCGATTGAAAAAGCAGCGGTAGAGGCAATCTGAAAAGACGGAATGGCGCAGGGCGGGATAAACAGAAAATCGCTCGAATGGCGCAGGGGCGGGATAAACAGAAAATCGCTCGAATGGCGCAGGGCGGGATAAACAGAAAATCGCTGAAAAACTGGAGAGACCAAGATAGCTTCAATTGGAAGGGAAAGG